>DCGN01000144.1:0-5256 GCA_002315275.1 Clostridiales bacterium UBA1777 | reverse complement strand
AAGGTGATGACCTTCCCGGACAAGCCGCGCCATCAGCTGTTTGTTGAGCCGATGGGCACGAACACCGAGGAGCTTTACATTCAGGGCTTCTCCTCCTCGATGCCCGAGGAGATACAGGTGCGGATGCTCCACTCCGTCAAGGGGCTTGAGCACGCCGAGATGACAAGATGCGCCTACGCGATCGAATACGACTGCATCGACCCGCTCGAGCTTCTGCCGACGCTCGAGTGCAAGAAGATATCCGGTCTCTACGGAGCGGGTCAGTTCAACGGCTCGTCCGGCTATGAGGAGGCCGCCGTGCAGGGCTTCGTGGCGGGAGGGAACGCTGCGCTGAAGCTTCTGGGCCGCGAGCCGATGATTCTCCGCCGCTCCGACGGATATATAGGCACGCTCATAGACGACCTCGTGACGAAGGGCACGCATGAGCCGTACAGAATGATGACCTCCCGAAGCGAGTACAGACTCGTCCACCGGCAGGACAATGCCGATCAGCGTCTGAGCCATATCGGCCGCGATATCGGTCTCATCTCCGAGGCACAGTATCAGGCCGTTTTGGATAAATACGCCGCGGTTGACGCGGAGCTTGAGCGGCTTGAGCACACGCACGTTGCTCCGACGGAAGAGATAAACGCCGTTCTCACCTCCCGCGGTACGGCCGCGATCACGACCGGCGCGTCCCTTGCCGATCTTATACGCCGCCCGCAGATCGCATACGCGGACATGACGCCGTTTGACAGGACGCGTCCCGCGCTTTCGCACGCGATAACGGAGCAGGTCGAGATACGCCTCAAGTATGACGGCTATATCCGCCGCCAGCTCAAGCAGATAGAGGAGTTCACCCGCATGGAGGAGCTCCCCATCCCCGCCGATATCGACTATGAGAAGATCGTAGGCCTGCGCATCGAGGCACGCGAGAAGCTCGAGAAGATCCGCCCCGCAAGCTTCGGTCAGGCAAGCCGCATCTCCGGCGTATCCCCCGCCGACATATCGGTGCTGATGATATACATGGAAGCGCGCCGCCTCAGCCGCAGAGCGGAAACGGAGTGATGCCGATGACGAAGGTCTTACTCGGTTTTTCGGGCGGAGTGGATTCCGCCGTGTCCGCCGCACTCCTGCGCAGGGCGGGCTATGAGGTGCACGGGCTGTATCTTGACAACGCGTCGGCCGCCGACCGCGAGTGCGCCGAGAACGCAGCGGAGTTTCTGAGTATCCCCCTTGAGGTAGTCGATGTCAAGGCAGAGCTTGAGGAAAACGTATGCAGGCCGTTCACGGAGTGCTATCTCCGCGGTGAGACGCCGAACCCCTGCATCATCTGCAATCCGAGCGTGAAGTTCAAGAATCTGCTCGCCGCTGCCGACAGGCTCGGCGCGGAATATATCGCCACGGGGCACTATGCCCGCGCCGAAAACGGAGCGCTCTTCAAGGGCCGCCCCTCGAACGACCAGAGCTATATGCTCTGCCGTTTGAAGCGCGAGCAGCTCGCGAGATGCATCTTCCCGCTCGGCAGCTATGAAAAGGCGGAGACACGCGCAATGGCCGCGGAATTAAATCTCCCCGTTGCGAACAAGCCGGACAGCATGGAGATATGCTTCATCCCGGACAAGGACTATATCTCATGGCTCGGCCGCCGCACCGCTCTGCCCGGCAAGGGAAGCTTCGTGTTCCACGGCGAGGTCGTCGGCGAGCACGAGGGCATACATCGCTATACCGTAGGTCAGCGCCGTCCGGGACTTCTCGGAGAAAGAAAGGTCTATATCTCGCGCATCAACAGTGAGGATAACTCCATCGAGCTCGCGCTCTGGGAGGAGACGTTCAAGACCGACGTGACGGCGAGGAGCTTCAACTGGCTTATCGATCCCCCCGAGGGCGAGATAGCGGCAAGCGTCCGCGTGCGCCATACGAAATGGGAAACGCCCGACTGCACCGCATATATCGACGGGGACGTTGTGCGCATAAAATGCAGGGAGCCCGTCCGCGCTCCCGCGGCAGGTCAGTCCGCAGTTTTGTATCAGGGCGACAGAGTTCTCGGCGGCGGATTCATCGTGTAAACCGTCAGTATGTAAGGGGTTATCGAAAGAAAAGGAAACAACACCATGCCCGAATCAGGAATTTTACAAATCATTGCCGGTCTGTTCTCCCGGCTTGCCGAGCTGATAGTAAGCTCCATAGTGGGAGACGGCGGCACAGGTCTTTTAAACGTCATCGTCGGCAACGCCGCAAGCGCCGGCGCGATGGTGACGGACTCTTTGAGCGGAGTTGCTAAGACTCAAAAGAAAATACTCATCATGCAGACGCTGAGCCAGGTCTTCTATATTGCGAGCTCGATGGTGCTTCGCGCCTACAGCGCCACGGTGCAAAACGCCGTTGCCGTTGCACGAAACATCGTTGCGATGAGGGGCAAGTCAAGCAAAACCGTGGAATTTATCCTCATAGCCGCCCCCGTCATCCTCGGCATCTTTCTGAACAACAGAGGCGTTGTCGGTCTTCTGCCCGTCATGGCAAATCTTGAATACTCCATAGCGGTATTCAGATACGCCGCTCAGCCCGTGAAGCTCAAGCTGGCCTTTGTCGTATGCAACGTGATGTACTGTGTGTTCAATTTCGCGGTTTTGAACTTCGTTGGCGGCATCTCAGCCGTGATCATAATTATCACAACAAGTATTTCCGTTATTAGGGAGAAGAAGCGCGCATAAATTTGTAGACATTTGTGCATTTTCGCCTAAAAGCTCTTGCCATCGCCGACTCCATGTGTTAAGATATTAATGGATATAAGTCCCGACAGCTCAATACGCTTCTTATAATGGGGGCGGAAACATGAAAAAAGCATTGGCAGTAATCATCATCGCCGTTATGCTCATGTCTCTTTGCGCATGCGGCGCCGACAAGGCAGATCCCACCGTTATCACGATACAGCAGTTGTTAAATGAAAAAGGCAGCTTCGGCGGCAGGACTATGACGGTCACGGTCACGGAGATCAAGAATCCCGCTCTCGTGCTCGTGAAGGATGCCGAGGGGTCGACGATCGATCTTTTCGGCATAATCGTGGACGGGGAATTCATGTCCTTTGAGAAGGCAGGCATTGCCGTCGGCAGCACGATAGTCCTCAAAAACGGCATTTACAGCGAAACGAAGACCGACTCCGTACAGATAGAGGATGCCGAGCTCGTGTCGATAAAATAAAGCATTTAAGCCTCCCTGCTTGACCCCGAGCCGCATTTATATTGATTTCTGAACGCTCCGACGGGTGAGTGTTCTGCTCTTGCGGCAAAAATGACTCAAAGCCTCACGGTTTGCATCATGCGGACCGTGAGGCTTTGTTTTGTATATTGAGGCTTTACCTTTTCTTTTTTCCGAAGATGCCGCTCTTGCTGCCGGAGTCAAGCTCGCCCATAGATGCGGCGAACTGCTTGAGAAGCTCCTTCTGAGAGGCGGACAGGTTTTTCGGAACGGTGACGTTTACGGAGACGTACTGATCGCCTCTGCCCGTGCCGCGCAGGTATGGGATGCCCTTGCCGCGGATAGTGAAGACGGTGCCCGTCGGCGTGCCCTCGGGGATGTGGAGCGGAGCGGGGCCGTCAAGCGTGGGGACCTCTATCTCCGCGCCGAGCGTTGCCTGAGCGTAGCTTATGTCCTGCCGGAGGATGACGGAGTTGCCGTCTCTCTCGAATCTGGAGTGCGGACGGACGGAGACCGTCACAAGCAGGTCTCCCGCGGGGCCGCCGTTTGCTCCGGCATTGCCCTTGCCGCGCACGGAGATGGTCTGCTCATCGTCGATTCCGGCGGGGATGTTCACGTTTATCTTGTGCTGTCGGCGGATCTTGCCCATGCCGCGGCACTTGGAGCAGGGCTGATGGATTATCTTGCCCTTGCCGTTGCACTTCGGGCAGGGTGCGCTCGTCTGCGCCATGCCGAAGGGCGTGCGCTGAGTGGTGCGGACAGAGCCCGTGCCGCCGCAGTTGGAGCAGACCTCGGGAGTCGTGCCGGGGGCGCAGCCCGTGCCCTTGCAGTCATCGCATGTTTCGATGATGGGAACGCTTACGTCCTTCTTGCAGCCGAAGGCCGATTCCTCAAACGTGATGACAACTCTTGCGCCGACATTGTCACCTCTGCGGGGCGCGTTCGGATTTCTCGATGCGCCGCCTCCGCCGAAGCCGAATATGTCGCCGAATATGTCGCCGAGGTCTCCGAAGCCGCCGAAGCCCGCGCCGCCGAACCCTCCGCCTCCGCCGCCCGCTCCCGCGCCGTAGCTCGGGTCGAACGCGGCATGGCCGAACTGGTCATACTTGGCGCGCTTGTCGTCATCCGAGAGAATCTCGTAAGCCTCGTTGGCCTCCTTGAACTTCTCCTCGCACTTTTTGTCGCCGGGGTGAAGGTCGGGATGGTTCTCCTTGGCTATCTTCCTGTATGCTTTTTTTATCTCGTCGGCAGAGGCGCCCTTCTGAAGCCCCAAAACCTCATAATAATCTCGTTTATCTGCCATATATGTTATCCAATCTTCCGCCCATACGCGGAAAGTTATAATCAGCAATATCAGGCGGGAGGAGCTTCCCCCGCCTGATTATTTGTTTTTAAAGGGAATTACTTGTTATCGTCGACATCGGTATAGTCGGCATCGTAGTAATCCTGGCCGCCCTGCTGAGCGCCGCCCTGCTGGTACTGGCCGGGATCGAAGCCTGCGCCCTGTGCGCCTCCTGCTGCCTGATACATCTTCTCGGAGACCTTGTAGAAGGCCTGAGTGAGCTCTTCGGTAGCTGCCTTGATGGCTGCGGTGTCCGTGCCCTTGAGGGTATCCTTAAGAGCGTTGAGCTTTGCCTCGACCTCGCCCTTATCGGCAGCGTCGAGCTTGTCGCCCATTTCGGAGAGCGTCTTTTCGGTCTGGTATACCATCTGGTCGCCCTGATTGCGGACGTCGACCTCTTCCTTGCGCTTTGCATCCTCTGCGGCGTACATCTCGGCTTCCTTGACAGCCTTGTCGATGTCATCCTTGGACATATTGGAGGAGGAGGTAATGGTGATGTGCTGCTCCTTGCCGGTGCCGAGATCCTTTGCGGAGACGTTGACTATGCCGTTTGCGTCGATATCGAAGGTGACCTCGATCTGAGGAACGCCGCGGCGTGCCGGAGCGATGCCGTCCAGATGGAAGCGGCCGAGGCTCTTGTTGTAGGCTGCCATCTCGCGCTCACCCTGCAGAACGTTGACCTCAACGCTGGTCTGATTGTCGGCCGCAGTGGAGAAGACCTGGCTCTTCTTGGTGGG
>DCGN01000150.1 GCA_002315275.1 Clostridiales bacterium UBA1777 | reverse complement strand
ACCGTTCCCGCCGCGGCTGAGGCTACCGTCCTTGCAAAGGCTCTGATATACGAAGCGTTCACTCCGCCGAGCCATCCGACCATCACGCCCTGCAGCCACGTTGTAAACAGAATAAGAACAGCAAGAATAACGAAGTAAATGTAGAAGTTTCTCTTGGGAGCATCGCTTTTAAAGGTCGTCTTCCTGTTCTGAAAATATCCGTACACGTTCGCAAGTGCGTTTGAGAAGAAAAACGGAAGAACATATCCCCATGTTACCGCTCCCGCGATTACGTACTTCGCCGCCTGCTCCGCGCCCGCTTCCGTTGTAACGTCAAATAATGCGTCCGGGTCGAAAACGGTCTGCAAAAACGGAGGTATCACAGCCGTAACACCGTCAAACACAAGCGGAAGAACGTTTGCCAGAACAAGCTGAAGGATGCCGACGACGGACGAAACAATAAAGAATTTGATAAACTGCCAAAGACCCTTTTTGCTGTTTTCTTTCATTTTATGCCTTTCAGATATAGTTGTCCTCTTTTGAAAGCTTTTTCACGGTTCTGACGGATATCACGAACAGTACCGCTATGAATATAATAAAGATCCACTCCGCCCCGTCAGCCTCAAGCGACGCAATAAAATCGTAAGTGCCGTGAATAAGTGTGGGCACGATAAAGGCAAGCCTTCTGCAGCGTTTGCTCGCGCCATAGCGGCCGTATCTCTCATAACGCTTTGCATAGCCGTAGAACGCGCCCATGAACACACCGAAGCACGCGTGTCCGGGTACGGCCGTGATCGCTCTGACGAGTGCCGTGCCGAAGCCGTACATGATCGAATACGAGATGTTCTCCCACAGCGCAAAGCCGAGGGAAACGCAAACGGCATACACCACCGCATCAAACTGACAGTTGAACTCAGGCGAATTCCACGTTCGCCTTCGCATAAGAATGTACTTGGCGCCTTCCTCCGAGCATCCTACCACAAGGAAGTACATTAGAACGTTATATTTGACCGTTCCCTCTTCGAAAAACGAATCAAGAACCGCCGAGCCGAGCCTCTCCGCGTAAAGCGCAAGCGCTGTTGCGATTATTCCTCGAAAGACGAGCGATAAAATAAGACCTGTCGGCTCTTTTTCAAGTCTGTCTGCCCTGTTTACATATACGAGCAGGACTATGGCCGGAATAACAGCTGCCGCTATTAGCTCCGGGCTTGCATATATTATATTCAAATTATCACCGCCTTTGGCTTAATTATAGTTTTCCCGATATAAATAATCAATACATATCGGGTAGACAGACTCAAGGATTTTTGATATACTGCGTCTATTATCTGATTCGACGGAGGCGTTTATGAATATAGAGATAAAGAAGCTCAGAGAAAATGCCGTTCTTCCCCGCAGAGGCTCAAAAGCCGCCGCCGGGTATGACCTTTATGCCTGCCTCGACAATGCCGTTAGGATCGCCCCGCATGAGACAAAAATGATCCCAACGGGTCTTGCAATGGCAGTTCCCGAGGGTTATTTCGGCGCGGTCGTCGCGAGAAGCGGTCTTGCCTCCAAGCAGGGGCTTCGCCCCGCAAACTGCATCGGCATATGCGACAGCGATTACCGCGGAGAGTACACCGTCGCAATTCACAATGACAGCGAGGCCGAGCGCGAGATATGTCCCGGTGACAGGATCGCTCAGCTTATAATTATGCCTTTCCTCTCCGTCGAATTCACAGAGGTTGAGGAGCTTGACGAAACAGAACGCGGAGCGGGCGGCTTCGGCTCAACCGGGAGATAAACATGCCGCTTACATACATCGAAACCAACAGCACTGACCCGTGCTACAATCTCGCATTTGAAGAATATATCCTCAAAAACAAAACCGAGGGTAACTGGCTGATGCTTTGGCAGAATGCCAACACAATCGTCATCGGCCTCAACCAGAATACGGCCGAGGAGATAAACGCCGCATTCGTAAAGGAGCATGATATTACGGTCGTCCGACGCACCACCGGAGGAGGAGCGGTTTATCATGACCTCGGCAACCTGAACTATTCGTTTATAACCGATGTCGGCGATAAAGAAAAGCTGAGCATAAAGGAGTTTTCATGTCCGGTTCTGAGAGCGCTTTCAAATCTCGGTCTGAACGCCGTTCTCGGCGGGAGAAACGATATCTCAATTGACGGCAAAAAGGTATCCGGCGTTGCGCAGCGCGTTTTCGGCAGCCGCATCCTGCATCACGGCACTCTCCTATTCGAGTCAAATGCGGAGATGATCGCCGGGGCGCTGAACGTCGACCCGACGAAGTTTCAGTCGAAAAGCGCGAAATCCGTCAGAAGCCGCGTAGGCAACATCAAGGATTTTCTTCCCTATGAGATGACGCTTGCCGAGTTCTGGCAGGCACTTCTCGATGAGCTGAGCGTTGACGGTGCTTATCTCGGCACGCTGACAGACTGTGAGCTTGCCGAGATAAGCAAAAACGCCGATGAAAAGTACCGCACATGGGACTGGACGTACGGGAAAAATCCGAATTTCTCCTTCAGCAACAAGGTGAGATATGCCGGCGGCCTTTTAGAGGTCAAGCTCAACACGGTCAACAACGTTATATCCGATGCGGCATTTTCCGGTGATTTCATGGCCGTTACCGATTCCGCCGATGCCGCCAAGTCGCTTTGCGGAGTCAAGCTCGAAAGAGCAGCCGTCCTGTCGGCTCTCGAAAAAGTTGATATTCCCTCTGTATTCGGCGGAATAACGCTTGATGAGATCGTTGACACGATATTTCCCGTTTCGGAGAAGTGAACGTTAAACCCCTTGGATCACGAGGTCCAAGGGGTTTATTTTAATTATGCTTTATATCATTCTGCTCGAGCGTAAATGCGGACTCGAGGAATTTGACGAGCTGATCTGCAACGAATTCGTCCGTATCATGCCCGCTCTTCCCCGCGTAGATCTTAAAGCGCTCTGAATAGTACGGGCAGGCATATGAAAACTGCGTCATCATAAGAAGGTTATCGAAGAAAAGCGCGAACATGCGCGGATCGATATCGCTTCTTATTGCGCCCGCCTGCTGTGCCTTCGTAAGAAAATCAATGTACACTCCCGAGGTGTAGCTCTCTATTTCGTTTGCCATTTCAACGGCATAGTCTCTCGTGCAGGTTATAACGTGGTACAGGCGGACATAATCTCCGTGCTTGCGGGACAGCTGTTGAGCGGCATGAACAAGCTTCTTTGCGTAATTAAGAGGCTTGTCCTCCTTTGAGACCATATCGGATATAAACAGCTCAAGCTCATGCATCGAGTATCTTACGCAGCTGAGAAAAAGGCCGTTTTTATCGGGGTAGTACTTATAAAGCACGCCCACGCTGATATCTGCCGCGGCGGCTATCCCGCTCATGCTCGCGTCCTTGAAGCCCTTATCCGCGAACTCATGGATCGCGCAGTCAAGAATTTCCTGCAGTTTTTCTTCAGACAGCTTTTTGAGCATATCACTTATCCTTAAGACGAGAGTATTTCTTGAGATAGATTAACCGCTGAAGATTTGCATCTATCGTTCCGAGAGGCTTTGCCTTGTAAACGTACAGCGCTGCGGCGGCATTCTTCTCAAGGATCATAGATACAGCCTCTGCATCGTCCTCTGAGCCGGCAACGCAGATCGCGCCCTCATTTGTCAGAAGAACGGCATTTCTGCCCTTTAAAGCGCGCTTCGCCGCGGCGGCACTCGCCATGACGCACCTTGCCTCCGGCCCTATGAGCTGGGCAAAATCGTCCAGATACGCGGGCAGAGCCTTCCCCCATGTGCTGACAGCCATGACAAAATCATCGTCATTGCGAACGGCAACCGGATATACTCTCTCAAGGCCGAAGCGCGAGGCCGAAGACGGATAAGCCTTGGTGAACTCAACGTTTCTTTCAAACTCGGCCTTGCTGTTTGCCTCGAGGATATCCGCCTGCTTAAAGGCCGAATCCATATCCGTGCCTATGCAAAGAGCACCGTGACGCGCCATAAGAAACGCATTGAACTCAGGATAGGCCGCGACGGTCGCCTCAACGGCCTGTCTCAAGGTCTTTGTACCCGGAAGACCGTAGCCTGCGCATGGCGCAAACTCCGTGTCACTCTCCTGCGCGCTGATAACGGAGGCGTAGAACTGATGCGTATGGATAACAAAGTTGACCTCATCGCGAAGCGCGTAAACGGAGGCATGGATACCCTTCTCGCTGCTCGGCTTTACATCGCCCTCATAGCTCAGGTCTTCCGTTCTGACGCGCACAAGGTCGGACGGAGTAAGCCTATCGTACGAACGGCCGCTCGGCGTAATAACGAACTCATCATCGCTTATTCTTGCGCTGACATTGCCCCACGTGCGGGCAATCAGCTTTTTTTCAACGAGGATGCGGCAGGCACTTATAACGAGCTCTCTCGCTTCATTTTCAGTATATCTCATGATCTCAAAGCTTTCCGCAGTTGGCGAACACGTTCTCAAAGCGGCGGAGAACATCGTCTATATCGGCTTCGGTGTATGCGGCGCTCGTGTAAAGACGGGAGCCTGCGAGAGTGATAACGCCCTCTGCCATGTAGGCCGCGCCCATGTGCTGCATCTCAGCCTTGCGCTTGCTCGTTTCGGACAGAACGCCGGGAATAGTCCACGGCTTGTTCCAGTCGATCTTGAAGTGCATCGTGCCGACGCTGTCAAGATGGCATACGGAGCCTGTGTTGAATGCGACAAACGGGAGATTGTACTTCTTTATAAGCTCCTGCAGGCCCTTCGTAAGTCTGTCGCCCATACGGCCGGCTACCTCGCAGGCGTTGCGCTTTTCGATCTCGCTGATAACGGTGTAGCCCGCCACGCAGGAAATGGGCGTTGCCGCCATGGTACCGCCGCACATTGCCTTGGTGACCTTCTTGCCGCCTGCATCGAGGCCCGCGCCGAGATATGCCATGCAATCGTCATGACCGCCGACACCGCCCGCGCCGGGATAGCCGCCCGCGATGATCTTGCCGAAGATGGTAAGATCGGGGTCAACGCCGAAATAGCCCTGTGCGCCGCTCAGGCCGATACGGAAACCGGATACGACCTCATCGCATACGAAAAGCGCGCCGTATTTATGGGCAAGGAACTCACAGCCCTTGACAAATTCCTTGGAAACGGGGCGTGTGCCGCTCTCGGGGCCGATTGGCTCGATATAAACAGCGGCAGTACCGCCGATAAACTCGTTGCGCTTGAGCTTCTTCTCGAGATCCTCGAGATCGTTGGGGAAGAACTCATCCGTATGCTTGAAAACGAAGCTCGGAACGCCCGGGCTCTGAAGCCCCTTCGTGCCGGGGATACGCATACCGTAAGCCATCTGATCGGACCAGCCGTGGTAAGCGCCGCCCATCTTGAGAACGTTCTTCTTGCCGGTCTTAAGCCTTGCAACGCGCAGAGCGCACATACAGGCCTCGGTGCCCGAGCCGAGCATACGGAACTTATCAACACTCGGGACGCAGTCGCTGATCTTCTTTGCGAGCTTGTACTCATACTCGTGGAAAAGGCCGGTGGACGGGCCGCAGGTATTCAAAAGATCGATAACGGCATCGCGGACAACAGGGTCGTTGCTGCCGATAATCGTCGGGCCGCCGGCCTGAAGCAGATCGTAATACCAGTTGCCGTCAAGGTCATAGAGCTTGTTGCCCTCTGCCTTGGTAATGACTATCGGGAACGGATAGTTGAAAGCGAGGTTGTGCTGTACACCGCCGGGGATGACCTGCTTTGCTTCGGATATCATCTCTTTGGACTTTGCGCACTTGGCGTCAAAGTATTTTTCGCAGTAGTTCTTCAAGGCCTTAGGCTTGACGGAATAAATGGGCTTTTTTATCAGCTCGTCCAGCTGTTCCGTAACTTTTTCGGCATCGAGATACTCGTCAATTGCAAATCCGTTATATGCCATTTATGTTGCCTCCTTCTTGTGAACTTCGGTTCACGTTGTTAGCTTTAATATACAACATTTTCTCCCGGTTTGTCAATAACACAAACCGCTTGTAATTTGTATTTTGGGGTTGACAGCTGGTTCATGCTGTGTTACTTTCTCCTTAA
>DCGN01000075.1:8725-10665 GCA_002315275.1 Clostridiales bacterium UBA1777 | reverse complement strand
ATTGTTCCCGCTCAGATTGACGGACTCAAGCTTGGGGAAGAGACAGAGATTTGAAATATCGGTTATGTTCTTGCTGCTCAGATCAAGCTCTGTCGAATCCTGACGGAACTTCGTGCCGCCGATCTCTATTGAATAGACGAGATCGGAGTGGTATATCGTGCAGGAACTGAGCGTGGACTGAAGCTTGTCGAAGCCCTCGCCGCTTATATCCTCATTTCCGGTAATATCAAGAGTGAAGAGCGAGCCGAGCTTATAGAGCAGAGAAAGATCGTCTTCCTTGAGACCCGTATATTCAAGCCCGAGCTTGAGCAGACTCTTGAGCTTGCCTATACCGGAAAAATCGGTAATTTTGTTTCCGCCGAGATACAGCTCGGTAAGATTCGTGAGAGAGGAGATGGCGACCGTGCTTGTGATGCTGTTGCTGTATGCGCTGAGCTTCGTGATGGATGTGAGTGCCATCAGAGGGCGGAGATCGCTTATCTGGTTTTCGCTTATATCAAGGGTCGTAAGGCCGGGAATGTCCATGAGAGGAGTGAGGTCTTTTATATTGTTGTCGGACAGATCGAGAGATTTAAGCGCAGTACAGGAGGAGAGAGCGGATATATCGGAGATTCCGGAGCTGCTCAGATCAAGTGTTTCAACATCAGACTTGAAGGTGATGCCGCCGAGCGTGATATCGATTATATCCTCGGTTGCCTGCTCGCTGTGAATAGCGCAGCTTGGAAGAGCTTCGGAAAGAGCCTTCAGCTGATTTTCGGTTATTTCAACGCCCTTGATACTGAGAGTGGTAAGTGAAGAGAGAGAGTACAGAGCAGAGAAATCGGATACGGGATTTCCGTCAAGATAAAGCGTTCTCAATCCTGTCAGAGAAGAGAGGGGAGATATGTCGGAGATGTTGTTTTTGCTGAGGTCAAGCGTGGTCAGACCGCCGAGAGAGGATAGCGCGCTTATATTGTGCAGGCTGTTTCCGCTCAGCGTGAGGTTGTTGAGGGCATACAGCCGGACGATGTCGTCCAGATCGCTGTCGGTTACGCCCTTGTCCTTCAACACGAGAGAGGAAGAATCGATCGGGAAGCTGCTGCCGGCTATCGTAATCTTTTCTGTTTCGTTCTGCGACTTTTTTATCGACTCTATCGCAGCTATCCTGGAGCTTACTTCGGGATTCGCGGTGTCCAGCTTGCGGAGAACCTCAAGGCACTTGTCGTAGTTTGCCTGAGCTTCATAGCAGGAGGCCATAAGCAATAGACAGTCGTCCGTTTCTTCAATCGAGATGGCTTTTCTTAGGCTGGCAAGCGAATTGTCATAATCACCGGATGCGTAATACTGCTGAGCTGTGTCAAAATAATGGTCATAGCTCTTTTGCTCGCTTGCGTTTCTGAGGAAAAACGCGACAACGATTATGAGAACAGCGGCAATCGTTGTGCAGAGAATGTAGACCGAGCGCTTGTTCGACTTCTTCTGCTTCTGAGGCTGTACGGGGCCGGGCTGGATTATCCTGCCGGTAGCGGACTGCGCGGCAAAAACAGCAGAGGAGGACATAGCAGTGCTGATCTTTCCCGTTGCACCGCTGCGGACACCCTTCTTATCGGGAGGTGTCACTTTGATGACTGTCGTACTTGATGCAGGGATAACGCCTGTCCTGCCTGTTGCGGAACCCGGCTGAACGGGGCGGCTCCCGGGAGAGACTGTCGAAAATCTATTTGAAGCGTTAATATTCTGTTTTACAGTATTATTGCCGGAAGCATCGGGCTTTACAGCGTTCATAGAGCCCGTTACAGCCTTGAAGGAGGCCGAGACATGAACGGCTTCATGTTTTCCGGTATTCCTGCTTTCTTTCATCATAAACCTCCGAAGAAATCATGGCGCGGTTTTCTGAGAGATGTTTAAAATGCCCAGGTGCCGTTGACAAAGATGGGGAGCATTCTGCCGTCATCGGTAAG
>DCGN01000075.1:5139-8631 GCA_002315275.1 Clostridiales bacterium UBA1777 | reverse complement strand
TTTTCGCTGTTTTCGAGGCATATGGAGTAGCCCATGCCGAGCGCAAGATGGCATGATGCGTTTTCATCGAAAAGCGTATTGTAGAAGAGGACACCGCTCTTCTTTATCGGGCTTTCATACGGCACGAGCGCGCATTCACCGAGCATGGAGGCACCGTCATCCATCGCGACCATCAGACGGAGAGCATCCTCGTTCTTGCCTGCGTGAACGTCGACAACGTGGCCGTTTTCGAATCTGACCCAAAAGTCCTCTATGAGTACGCCGCGGTAGGAAAGCGGCATAGTGGAATAGACTATGCCTTCCACGTCACCCTTCATCGGAGTGGTAAAGACCTCCTCGGTGGGGATGTTTGCGTTATATCTCACAGTGCTGTCGGGAAGAACGTCATCTCCGCCCATAAATCTGCACTGGGGAATAAGACCGACGGAGAAATCGGTTCCCGTAAGCTCGCTCTTGTAATAGAGTCTCCTCAGCTTGAGAGAGTTCAGATAGTCACAGCGGGAGAGCAGATCGGCATCGTGAGCCTTCCAATCGGCGATCGGATCATCGCCGTCGGCTCTGCTGCATTTGAGGATCTGCTTCCAAAGCTCCTCAACGGCTTCCGCGTCCGAAAGCTCGGGAAACACCTTCCGTGCCCATTTGATCCCGGGCACTGCCGCAACGCACCATTGATGCTTGTTCTCCATGGCATCCATGTACCGGCGCGCGACAGCGTATCTGGACTGCTGAGCCTTGGCCCATTTTTCCTGATCGATATCCGCAAGACCGTCCGGATCATCGGAGGAAATGTAAATATTAGCGGGTAATGCTTTGACGTCATGGCGGAGCTTTTGTTCCTCCCAATCGTCAACACCGCCGAGAACCTCGTCGCTCTGATATTTTATGTGAAGCTTTTGAATATCCTGGCTGCGCCAATCGATGCGCACCTTACCGGCACCTGCAATGTAGAGCTCTTCAACGAGCATATTAATAAACTCGGGCTGATCGAAAGCTGCGCGTATAACGACCTCCTGCCCGGGAATAACATTAAGCCCGGAAACCGCAAGAAGTCTGGCGTATTTTCTGAGTGTGACAGAGTCCATAATTATACTGCTCCTTATAAATATCATTGCAATTATAGCATGTTTACATAAAACGGTCTACAACATTTTTATGACAATATAATTAACAAATTGTTTTTTTGGCGTTATTTATCGGAAACTGTTGAACTGTATTGCATATAAAAAACCTATCATACGTTTCACGCGCATGATAGGTTTGAAAATGTTACTTTGCTTTTCTGACCTGATATTCAACGTAGTTCCATTTTTGAAGCATTGACAGATCCTGCATGAACATATCGATCTGCCTGCCGTTTCGGTAGAGCGTTGCGTACTCAAGCTCGGGATCGCACAGATACTCGACGCCGTCAACAAAGACAGTCGGCCAGCAGTGCACTGCGCTGTTGCTTCCGACACGGCCTGTATGGATGACGGCCTTGACGCCGATCGCTCTGACAAGCGTGTAGTAAGTAGCGGTGAAGTAATAGCAGTTGCCTGCCTTTTCCGTGAGCATTTCGTATGACGCATCATTATACCATGTAGAGTCTTCGGCCTTGAAGAGAGTCTGCTTCTTGTATACGAAGTTGTGCGTCATGAAGCCGTAGAGCGATTTGAGCATTTCCTCCTGAGACATTTCGTCGGATATATATATCTTGAGAATGTCCTGAACGAGCTCGTCAAGCTCGGGAGAACCGCTCGTGTAATAACCGTCTTCATCAAATTGGAAGCCGTCGACCGTGTCATTTCTGACAAGGCGGCCTTCATCGTCTATGTATCTGAGCTTAGTGCCCTTAAGAATAAAGCCGGTTTTAAGCGGCACATACTCATCGTGCTTGATCCATATCTCTCCGTCCTCAGCTTCCTTGTAGGTGTGGCCGATGCATGCCTCAATGGCATCGTCAAAACCGTCTTCATCGTAGGAGAGGTCGGTGATTATACCGTCGTAAAGCTTTAGATTGACTTTTGAGGAGAGATGTCTTCCGAGAAGGTTGTTTATGATGATCGCGGCGTCAAGCTTTGTTGCGTCGTCATCCGGGTCAAGCTCAACGTCCTTGCCGGAGGCTATCCAACCGAGAGAGGCGGCGGTGCAGTAAGCCTGATAGCCGTAGTCACCGTCTCTCACATCCTTGAAGTCATACTTCTCGTCAGTCTGAGGATAGAAGGCGGCGAGCATGGAGATGAGTTCTCCGCGCGTAACGTACTCCTCGGGATGAAGCCTGTTGTCATCGATTATCTCAAGCGTGTACAGCGCGGATGCAGCCTGAGCATAATCGGCCTTCTTATCAACGTCGATGAAGTTACCTGTCACCTCAACAGGTACGGACAGAAGTGAGCAGATCATTTTTGCGGCTTCAGCCTTTGTGAAAGGCACGTTTACGAAAAACAGTCCGTCCTCATCGGGAAAGATGAAGGCATTGTGCTCCTCCGTTCCGAGAGCAACGGTGTAAAGCGTGGTGAAGCTCTGATCCTTCCAGACCGTCATGCCGGTGCCGTAATGTATCTCTTCGCTTTCGTCTACCCAGCCGAGAAACGTGTATCCGTCAAACTCTGCGGATTCGGGGAAGGAAACATCGGAGCCCTTGAGAATTCGCTCGGTAGTAACAGTGCCGTCGGCATTGTTGAATACAACGTTGGCAAAGGTGTACTTTTCGCTGTATAAGTATCCCGTTATCAATACTGAGGCAGCTAAGACGACAATAGCTGCAACAATAATAACAAATAATCTGCCCTTTTTCATTCTACACTCTGAACTGTTTCAGAATCTCCCTCTTTGTAGGTGTATACGGTGAAGCCGTCATACTTGAGCTCTCCGTCCTCGCCGGAGCCGAGGCAGCTGGATGCATACTCGGAGGAGACGGGATAACCGACAGCCTCGTAAAGCGCCTCAACATCCTGACCGATGCACTTTTCCGCGGCAGCCTTTTCCTCGTTTTCGGGAGCGGCCTCAGCCTGAGCGGACTCGGATGCTTCTGCGGGAGCGTTGTCGTTTCCGTTTGCGCTCTTTATAGGGGGGACGGCGGAAGCGGTTTTCACCTCAAGGTCGGAGATGTCTGCTTCCTCGGAACCGCAGGCTGCGAAAAGGACAAGCATCATTGCTGCGGCAAGAATAAGAACGACGATTTTCCTGATGTTCATGTCATGTAATTCCTTCCGATAATATGTAAAATGTTCTTTACTGACTGATAAGTGGGTACTCGGTAAGCACTCCGCCGATGAAAGCATACACAGCAGAGGGCTCGGCTTCGGCGGATACCCAAAGAGAGAAGTCCGTCATGCCGTCCGATGTGAAAAGAACCGTAGCTTCATAAGGTGTGCCGCCGCAGACAACGTAGATCTTGCTGCCCGCATCAAGCAAGCCGTCCGGAATGCACCCGAAAATGCGCTTGAGAGCCGAGGTGGCCTCGGTCTTGCCGCCTTCAGAGGCTGCGGTCAAAACGTGATCGCCCTTCTC
>DCGN01000075.1:0-4984 GCA_002315275.1 Clostridiales bacterium UBA1777 | reverse complement strand
GAGAAAAACGCGGTTTCAAAGCTGTCGGCAAGATAAGGATAGAGGGAAATGCCGAAGGAATCTCGCCAGCAGAAGAGCGTTCCGGTACCGGTCGGACAGCTCGTTGCGATACTTATGGCGTTGCCGCCGTTTGTGTCGCCATCGGCAGTATAGCCGAAGCCATCGGCATAGTCAAGCCCGGACTCCGTAAACGTGCCTGCGGGATAGAGCATCTCGTATAGATCGCCTCTGTGTACCTGACCGACGGTAAACTCTCCGGAGTAGTATGCCGTGCTGCGCCCAAGCTGCGCGAGGATAGTGTCGGCACCGAGCGCGGCGCCCTTGGAGGTCCAATGAGAGTCAGTTGCATAGTAGAGCACTTCTTTGCCCGAAAAAGCTGAGAAAAGATCGGCAAAGTTAACGTCGGAGGCGTTTATCATTGGAATGAGTCTTGCGGCGTTTGATGTGCTCAAGTCGGGATCTATCCTGTCGGGAAGCATTTCGGGGTAAAGGCTGCCCTTGTTCGGGGCTATTGCGAAGAGAAAATCAACTCCGCTGTCTGCCAGATACTCGTTCATAAGAGAGAGATTATTTGCGGCCGCGGAAATCCGGGCGTCCGAAAGCCCGATGCCGAGACAGTCATCCGCCGTCTCCGAGTAGAAAAGCCAGCCGTCCTTGCCGAGCATGACCTGATCCTCAACAGAGGTGTTCAGCAGCTTCGCGTTGATGCCGGCCCATGCAGTTATGAGCTCCTGACGGAATGCAAAGCGGTCTGCAATATAATCGGCGGTGTCGGAGAGAACTTCATAATTGAAGCTTCCGTCACGCTTTACGAGCTGCGGCTTCGAAGAGAGCACTTCATTCGCCATGGGCGCGGCCTCGCCGGCGAAGAACATTCCGATTGACGGAACGAGGCACAATATGAGAAATAAAGCCGTGAAAATAAGAAATATAATGTTTCGTTTCATGTCATCCCTCCGTCAGAACTGAAAATAGATAAAGGGATTGAAACCGCCGCCGGAGAGACTCATTATGCAAAGCGCGAGCAGAACGACGGATATACAGTACGGAATCGCGCCGGAGAGGAGCTTCGTGCCGCCGAGCCTTTGACTGACGGCTTCGGGGATATTGCCTGCGAGGATAACGGCAAAGGCCAGAGTCACGCATGCGGCAGGAGAGAGGAGCGTGGCAAGAGTATATGCTCCGTTCGTCAAAGTGCCGCAGGAGAACATGGCGGATATATACTGCCACGAGACAGAGAGGCTGTCCGCTCTGAAGATAACGAACAGAAGCGTGACCGCAAGCAGAACGTATATCCTGCAAAGTATCCTGCCGAGCAGGTTCTTCTGAAGCTTTTTCACGGGAATAATGCCGAGATTTTCAAGGCTCGTCAGAAGACCGTGCCCGAGACCCCATACGACAAACGTCCAGTTCGCACCGTGCCACAGACCTGTGCAGAAGAACACGATGATGCGGTTGATAGCGGTTCTGAGCTTGCCGCGTCTGTTGCCGCCGAGCGGGATATATAGATATTCTCTGAACCATGTAGACAGCGAGATATGCCAGCGGCGCCAAAATACCGTCATCGAGTCGGCACCGTAAGGATGGAGAAAGTTTTCATGGATCGTGAAGCCGAACATATGACCTATGCCGATAGCCATGTCGCTGTAGCCGCTGAAGTCGTAATAGATTTGTATCATATAGCAGACGGCGCCGAGCCACGCAAGGCGGTGATCTGCAAAAAGCGAGTTATTGAAAACACGGTCGGCGATATACCCGGCGGCATTTGCAATGAGGAGCTTTTTCGAAAGACCGGCGATAAACCTGCGGATACCGTTTGCCGTCTCCTCGGGAGAGAGCGTGCGCTCATCTATCTGGAGCGAGATATCATGGTATTTTACGATAGGGCCGGCGATGAGCTGTGGGAAAAAGGAGATATACAGCAGAAGCTTCGAAAAGCTTTTCGTGCCCTCGGATGGATCGCGGGATACATCGATGGTGTAGGAAAGCCCCTGAAAGGTGTAGAACGAAATACCGATCGGAAGCGCAAGGCCGAGACGGTCTATATCGGACCCGGCAACGGCATTGATGTTACCGATGATAAAGTCGGTATACTTGAAAAAGCACAGGATGCCGAGGTTCAAAATAACGGCAGCGGCAAGAATGAGCCTCTTCCTGCCGAGGTGCTTCATCAACAGAAGCCCGGATATGTAATTGATAAGCACCGAGCCGAGGAATATGGGCACATACACGAGCTGACCGAACGAGAAGAAGACAACGCTTGCGCAGGCAAGGAACATGTTGCGGCTTCTCATACCGGGCAAAACTCTGTATATCAGAAACACGGTCGGTAAAAATATGAAGAGAAAAACGGCAGAACTAAAAACCAATTTCATCAGCCTCAAAACATAAATTTACAGCTTATAACTATAACATATATTTCGATAAAATGCTACAGATAGTTTATCGTTTTTATAATGTTCTTCAAAAAAGAATGCTTGCACCGTGCTTTGAAATGTGGTAATATTTAGTTGCGACACAATTCAATATTTATGTACTTTCAGGGAATCATTTTTATTAGGTAAAAATGTATTCTCCATTTGTCATTCCCTGAATGTACAAGAATTGTGTCGCAACAATCGGAGCTCTGCATTTTTATAGGTGCGTAGCTTTCGCTGCGCACTTTTTTGTTTTATAGATATTTCCTATAAAAAAGCTGCAAGGGGGAGCCATAATGAAAATGGAAAAATGTGACCAATTACTTTCAGCGGTCAAAACGGCTGTTTCATTGTATGGAATTGAGGGTGCAAGCACTCGTGTAATTGCCAAAACAGCAAATGTTGATGACGGACACATATATCGTTTTTTCAAAACAAAAGAAGAAATGCTTGTTGCGGCATATAAGCAGGAAAGTGAAGCGTTTTATGATGATCTGGTATCTGAGATAGACTACTTGCATAATAAAACAACTGTTCAGCTTCCGGATGGGGCAAAACTCGTCTTTCACTTTGCTTGGAAAAATCTTCTGTCAAATCCTGAATATTGTTTGTTTGAAAGTTATTACTATCATTCACCAAGCTTTTCAGAAGCGTGTGAAGTATACAGCGCGCAAGTAAATAAGCTCGTAGACTGTGTCAAATGGCTGTTTGACAGTCCGGATTCTGCGGAAAGATTTTTGTTTTCAGTACTGTCTGTACTATTTGACTTTGCAAAAAAAGTGATTGATGGGACTGTTGCTAACACAACTGAAACCGAGGACGCCGTGTTCAACATTGTTTTCGGAATGCTGTTACATCAGACCGGAATGGCCGACAGCATGAAATAAGGAGCCGCACAACGTGCAGCTCCTTTTATTTCATATTTGTTTATACCTTATTTATTCGGCAGGGGAGAAGTCATCCTTGCCTGCGCCGCAGAGCTCGCATGCGAAATCCTCGGGCAGATCTTCCCACTTCACGCCTGCTTCGTCCTCGTCATATTCCCAACCGCAGAGATTGCAAACATACTTCATGATAAAATTCTCCTTTAAAATTACTTTTTTCCGAACAGACCGCCGAGCTTGCCGGCAACATCGCCGAGCTTGTCAACGGTAAGCTTTGCCTTTACGCCGTCAATAATGGCGTTTATCTGGTCATCGGGCAGGTCGACACCGAGCACACCCTCAAGCGCTTTGACGGGATCCTTCGTGAACTTTGCCGCGAAATCCTTGTCGTTCTTTATCTTTTCAAGGACCTCTTCAATCTTCTTCTTGATGAACTCCATAGAATATACCTCCTAATGGAATGACAGGCGTTCCCATAAAGAGAGCGCCTGTTCGTGTGTAAAATTACTTGCCGAAGTATCTCTTCAGAAGACCTGCGAATGCCTTGCCGTGACGGGCCTCGTCGCGTGCCATCTCGTGGACGGTGTCATGGATAGCATCGAGGTTGTACTTCTTCGCGAGCTTTGCAAGCTCAAACTTGCCGAGAGTTGCGCCGTTTTCGGCCTCAACGCGGAGCTCGAGGTTCTTCTTGGTGCTGTCGGTAACGACATCGCCGAGGAGCTCTGCAAACTTTGCGGCATGCTCAGCCTCTTCAAGGCCGGCCTTCTCCCAATACATACCGATCTCGGGATAGCCTTCTCTGTGAGCAACGCGTGCCATAGCGAGATACATACCGACCTCGGTGCACTCGCCCATGAAGTTTGCGTTCAGACCGTCAAGGATCTGCTGCTTGACTTCCTCGGGAACGTCAGCGCCGAATACTTTGCCTACGCCGACAACATGCTCAGCAGCCCAGGTAAGCTCAGCCTTTGCCTCGGAGAACTTCTCGCCGGGAACCTTGCACTGGGGGCAGCGCTCGGGGGGATTCTCGCCTTCCCAAACATAACCGCATACGGGGCAAACCCACTTCTTCATATTAATTTCCTCCATAATTAAAAAATTTTTTATATTAAAGCTAAGGGATAACAATTATTTGCGACACTCGGAGCAAGTCCCCGTGAATGTCAGGCTGCAGGAATCAACGGTACAATCAAACGTATCTTCGATATCCGCATACATGGAGCGGGACTCAAACGAGAGGGGAACATCAAGCACGCGGCTGCATCTGCGGCAGATGAAATGCCCGTGGGCACTGACATCGCCGTCATACCTTAAATGACCGTCAACGCTTGCGACGGCGACAGCCGTGCCGTCAGCCACGAAGCCGGAAAGGTTTCTGTAGACAGTTCCGAGGCTGAGCTGCGGATAATCAGCCTTCAAAGCATCGTAAAGCATTTCGGCAGAGGGATGTTCTCGGGAGGCACACAGAGCGCCTAAAATAGCTTGGCGCTTTATACTGTTATTGTGTCTCAATGCCATATAAACTCCATAAAATAATAATCATTCTTATTTATGTGATGAGTATATCATGAAAAAAACTTTTTGTAAAGAGAATTTTTGAAAATAAAAAAAGGAATATATTGTGCGTTGAAAAATTCGATGATCGCAGGTAATATTGGATCAAGGGTGATGAAATATGAAGCT
>DCGN01000077.1:12138-12419 GCA_002315275.1 Clostridiales bacterium UBA1777 | reverse complement strand
TGCAGAGAGCAAAATGGGAGCTTGAAGATCTTTCTCTCCAGTACCTTGACCCGGAGGGTTATAAGGAGATCATGAGCTCTCTTGAGCAGAAGATGCCTGAGCTGGAGCATTTCATGTCCGTTGTCAAGGGAAAGATCAATACCCGCCTCGCGGAAGAGGGTATCGATGCCACGATCTTCAGCCGCATCAAGCATGTATACAGCATATACCGCAAGATGTACACGCAGAAGCTCGATATCAACGGTATTTTCGATCTGTGCGCATTCCGCGTTATAGTTGAC
>DCGN01000077.1:11983-12130 GCA_002315275.1 Clostridiales bacterium UBA1777 | reverse complement strand
GTATCCCCGATTGCTATAACGTTCTCGGTATCGTCCACGATATGTTCAAGCCCGTTCCCGGCCGCTTTAAGGACTATATCTCCACGCCGAAGCCGAACATGTACCAGAGCGTGCATACAACGGTCATCGGCTCAGAGGGCATCCCCT
>DCGN01000077.1:9453-11940 GCA_002315275.1 Clostridiales bacterium UBA1777 | reverse complement strand
ATATGCACCACACCGCGGAGTACGGTATTGCCGCCCACTGGAAGTATAAGATGGGTGACGGCAGCGCCGCTGTCAGGGACGGCGATGAGGACAAGTTTGCATGGGTGCGCCGTCTGCTGGAAAGCCAGCAGGAATCCGATGCGCAGGACTTTTTCCATAACCTCAAGATAGACATGTTCGCAGATGAGGTATTCGTCTTCTCCCCGAAGGGTGACGTTATCAACCTCCCCGCAGGCGCAACGCCTATAGACTTTGCTTATAGCATCCACTCGGATGTAGGAAACCACATGGTCGGTGCGAGCGTCAACGGCAGGATAGTCACCTATGACTATGTTCTCCAGAACGGTGATATTGTCGAGATACGCACCTCCAAGTCCGCCCCCGGCCCGAGCAGAGACTGGCTCAACACAGCCAAGAGCGGCTCGGCAAGAACAAAGATAAAGCAGTGGTTCAAGAAGGAGCGCCGCGAGGAGAATGTCATGCGCGGGCGTGAAATGCTCGAGCAGGAGCTCAGGCGCCTGAGCGTTCCTATGGACGACTACGCAAACGAGGAACTGATCCTCCCGATAGTAAAGCGCCTCTCCTTCACCTGTATGGACGATATGTACGCCGCGATAGGCTACGGCGGCCTTACCTCCACCCGTGCGGCGAACAGAATAAAGGACGAGCTTTCACGCATCGCACGTCCCGACAGGCGCACCGCTATCGAAAAAATGAGCGATGCTGCAGAGCGCCGCGAGCAGCAGGCCTTCAAGGAGCGCAAGGCCGTGCACGGTATTCTCGTTGACGGGCTCGATAACTGCCTTATCAAGTTCTCCCGCTGCTGCACGCCGGTTCCCGGTGATGATATAATCGGCTTTATTACGCGCGGTCAGGGTGTTTCGATCCACAGAAAAGACTGCGAAAATTATTTGAACCGCAGGCATACGCCCGAAGAGGATGCCCGCTGGATAGGTGTCTCGTGGGCTTCCCAGATAACGGACAGCTATGTCACCACGCTCACGATAGTGTCCCGCGACAGAGCGGGTCTCGTTATGGATATTGCCACGATGCTAAATGCCATAAACGCGAAGGTGCGTTCTCTTGCCGCTCGCGACTATCAGGGCACCGCGCTCGTATCCGTCACGCTTGAGGTCAAGAGCCTCGGAGACCTCAAATATATAATGGGCAGACTTAACAACATTTCCGGCGTAACTTCTGTTGAAAGAAACGGCAAATAAGCGAGGAACATATATTGAGAGCAGTCGTCACAAGAGTAAAATCAGCTTCCGTCGTTATAGACGGGCAGCTTAAAAGCGAGATAGGCAAAGGCTTTCTCGTGCTTCTCGGAGTCCATGAGGACGACGAGGAGGAGCAGGCGGTCAAAATCGCCGAAAAAATATGCCATCTGCGCGTTTTCGAGGATGAGAACGGCAAGATGAACGTCGGCCCCGCAGATGCGGGTGCCGAGCTTCTGATAGTCAGTCAGTTCACGCTTTTTGCGGACTGCCGTTCAAGACGTCCGGGGTTTTCAAAGGCCGCAAGACCCGAAAAAGCGATACCTCTTTACGAAAAGGTCATCAGCCTTTGCGAAGAGCGCGGCTTCAAGGTCGGCACGGGCGAGTTCGGCGCAGACATGGCGGTAACATCGCTTAACGATGGGCCTGTCACTATAATTCTGGATACAAGGGAGCTTTAAATATATGCTGATCAAAACCATTCCCGTCGGTCAGTTGGAAACCAACTGCTATATCGTCACCAACGAGGAAACGCTTGAGTGCGTTGTCATCGATCCGGGTGACGAGAGCAACACCGTACTTGACTATATCGAGTCCAATCACCTCAAGGGCTGCGCCGTCATGCTGACGCACGGTCACTTCGATCATTTCGGAGCGGCGGATGCCGTGGCAGACGAGCTTGACGTTCCCGTATACATCAATGAGCGCGATGTCTACCCCGAGGGTGGGCCCTACTATATGTGCTACGATCCGGGCCCCCGCGGCATCTATTATGATGAGGGCGACAAAATAAACATTGCCGGCTATACCTTTGAGATATTCGCCACACCGGGCCACACCGCCGGCGGCGTAACGATAAAGTGCGGGGACGTGCTCTTCACGGGGGATACGCTCTTCAAGGGCAGCGCCGGAAGAACAGACCTTGCAACGGGCGACATTGAAATGCTCCTTGCATCCCTCAGAAAGATATGTGCCCTTCCCGGTGACTATGAGGTCTACCCCGGTCACATGGACGCTACCACTCTCGAGCGCGAGAGGACTTTTAACCACTTCTGCAGAACTGCGGCGAGAGACTGATTCCGCAGGCGCATTCCCGTATTGTGAGGTAAACAATGAAGAAAACCGGTTTTTTACTTTATTTTTTAGGGCTTACCCTTGTCCTTGTCGGCCTTGCCGTTTTGGTATACATCAGAGCAACGACCGATATCCTTTTACCCGCCGTGGCTGAGCCGGAGATCATATACCAAGAGGTAGTTGTCACCCCCGAGCC
>DCGN01000077.1:4728-9424 GCA_002315275.1 Clostridiales bacterium UBA1777 | reverse complement strand
ACTCCCGAGCCGCAGCCGGAGTACTTTACAATATCTGCCGCAGGCGATCTCACGCTTGCGTCTCACCAGTACACAAACGACTTTGCCGCCCGCATGGGTGACGATTACAGCTACCCGTTCTCCAACGTTGCGGAATATTTCAAGAACGATGAGCTGACGATATCCAACCTTGAGTGTACCTTCTCCGATCAGAGTCTGTACAGCTCGAGAACCTTCTACTTCCGCTCCCCATCCTCATGGGCAAACATCCTTGTCGAGGGCGATATAGACTTCGTCACAACCTGCAACAACCATGATGACGATTTCGGCGAGCAGGGCATGACGGATACATACGCCGCGCTTGACGCCGTCGGCGTTGCATACGGCAAGGAGGATCAGGCTCAGATAGTCGTTTCGGATAACGGCATCAAGTTCGGCATATACTGCGCATTCGATGGGGATGACCGCTTCTATCCGAGCAAGGATAAATCCGTTGCAGCTATACAGCAGCTTCAAGCCGACGGCGCGGATTACATCATCTGCATGTTCCATTGGGGCATAGAGCTTCACTATACTCCCGAGCAGTACATGGTAGACCTCGCTCACGCATGTGTCGATGCCGGCGCAGACCTCGTCTACGGTACTCACACCCACACGCTCGAGCCCGTTGAGAAGTACAATGACGGCATCATCCTCTACAGCATGGGCAACTTCTCCTTCGGCGGCAACACCGACCCCACCGATTGGGACACCGCCATCGTGCAGATAATCATCTGCAGAGATGTTGACGGCACTGTCTCCAACAGCGACATCGTTTTCATCCCCTGCTGCTGCAGCGAGGGCAAGGATTCCAATGACTACCGCCCCACTCCATACGAGGAAGGCACCGAGGAATATGACCGTATTATCTCCAAGCTCGACGGGACCTACACCGGCGGCAACCTTGAGGCAAACTACTCCGCATGGTACGATTCCCACGGCCAGAGCTGATTCAAATTGACAACCGAAAGCTCCTGTATGATGGATCTCATACAGGAGCTTTTTCTATGCTCTCAAGCGCATTTTAATTTACATAATATCTATATTATTTCTTTATGTTAAGCTTTATGATGGTCAGCAGCAGCTCCGTTGCCTGATCAAGGCGTTCGACGGTGATGTGCTCATAGGGGCCGTGGAAGCCGAAGCCGCCGGTTCCGAGGTTCGGGCATACAAGACCGCGCTCGGAGAGGTGCGCGCCGTCCGTGCCGCCGCGGATGGGAACGAATTTAGGCGTCATGCCCATTTCTTTTACGGCCGCCTCTGCAAGCGCAATGACTTCGGGGCGCTTCTGAACCTGCTCGTACATATTTCTGTACTGCTCTCTGATATAAAGCTTTGCCGTGCCCTCGCCGTACTTTTCGTTTATGAGCTTCTCGATGTGGCGGAGCATATCCTCGCGGTTTGCGAATTTCTGAGCGTCATGATCGCGCACGATGTAAACGAGCTTCGCATTCGTCACGCCGCCCTCCATCTCATGCAGATGGAAGAAGCCCTCGTAATCCTCTGTATGTGCGGGAGTGTCGCCGGCGGGGAGCATTGCGTTGATCTCCATAGCTATGAGGCTTGCGTTTCGCATAACGTTCTTCGCGGAGCCCGGATGCACGCTGAAGCCCTCTATCTCAAACACGGCCGCGCTTGCATTGAAGGTCTCGCAGTTTATCTCGTCGATATCGCCTCCGTCAACTGTATAGCCGAAGTCCGCGTTGACTCTGCTGAGATCCATGAGGTCTCCGCCGTGGCCTATCTCCTCATCGGGAGAGAAGCAAACAGAGATCCTGCCGTGGGGAATGTTCTCAGCTATTACACGCTCGCAGGCCGTCATGATCTCGGCGATACCCGCCTTGTCATCGGCACCGAGAACCGTTGTGCCGTCGGTGCAGATAACGGTCTGTCCCTTGAGGGAGGGAAGCTCGGGAAAGTCCTTCGCGGAGATAACTCTGCCGCTCGTGCCGAGCGCTATATCGCCGCCGTCAAAGTTCTCGATAAGTCTGGGCTGAACGTTATTTCCCGGGAAATCGGGAATAGTGTCAACGTGGGCGTTGAACGCGATGCAGGGCTTATCCTCGTAGCCGGGTGTTGCGGGGATGAAGCCGTATACATATGCGTGCTCATCCACATATGCGCCTTCCATGCCGATCGCCTTCATCTCCTCAGCAATGGCTCTGCTCAGGTCAAACTGGCACTGCGTGGAGGGAGTCACGCTCAGATCGTCAACGCTTGCGGTGTGTGTCTTAACGTAGCTTATGAATCTCTCGTATGCTCTCATTTCAATCTCCTCTGTTACTTATAAATTTCTGCGTATATAAACAGCCGGCCCTTTCGTGACGTGCCGCCGCTGCCGTTTACCTTGCCCTTCCCCGCTCCGCGCAGGGAGATGATATCGCCATCCTGAACGGGACGGTCTGTCTTGTCGGTCTCCGTATAGTTAAGCGAAACGAGTCCTGCCTCTATCTGCTTTGCAGCCTCCGTGCGGCTCAGGCTGAACATCCCCGCCACTATCGCATCGAGCCTCGGGCTCATAACTGAGAATGTCAGCTCCTTCACCTGCTTTTCCGGCATGGGCACCTCGGAGGGCTTGATGCTCTTTGCCGTCACTCCGCAGCGGCCGACCTTGTCAATGCTCAGTAGATGGTGCTCAACGCTCGGCAGACAGAAGATATACGCTCTATCGCCTATGACGGCTATGTCTCCTAGCCATTCGCGGCCTATGCCCATGCCGAGGAGTGCGCCCATATAGTCTCTGTGGCCGGGTGTGCCGAAATGCGCGGTTATCTCTATCGAGCGGAAATACCCGTCAATATCGGGCTCTGTGCCTTCCATCCAGTAGGGCAGGAAAAAGCAGACCTTGCGCTCCGCTTCGGTGCTGCCGCCCGTGAGAAACACGCTTATTCCCCGCGCCTTCGCCCATCTCTCCGCCTGATATGCCTCGGCCGGTGTCAGAAAGTTCGTCTGTGTGACGGTACTCTGCCGCTCGCATCTCTCGGCGAGGTCTTCAAGTCTGCGGATAAATTCATTGTTTTCCATCTATGATCCTCGTCAGATGTGCCCTGTCATTCGTGCGCTTTAAAAGCTCCGCGATGCTTTTCATCGTGTCCTCGGCTTCGGCTTGGAACTCCTTTGAGGAAACTCTGAGTATACCTGAGCGGAGCGCCGAAAGCCTTATGAGATTATCGCTCGTAACAACGCGTACGGAGTAGTTTTTTCCGATGTCGTTCGCAATGCGCTCGATGTAGTTATCAGCCGTCTCTCCGTCAGCCGTGAATACCACGTTTATGTTGACGCGCCCGTCCTTACTGCCGGTGCTGCCGAGATTTCTGTAGCCGTCAAACACAAGCACCGTCTCGGTCTTAGTGTAGCCCGCGTAGTTTGAGAGGATGTCCATCAGTCTCTCCCGTGCAAGATCCATATCGTCCTCGGCGATGTGCTTGAGCTCAGGCCACGAGAAGATGAGGTTATACCCGTCAACTATGATGTACTTTTGCTTCTGCTGAGTCTCTGCCTGCCTATATTCCGCGTCTCTTTCTTCGCTGCAGCCGTATTCCGGCCTTTTGATCGGGCCGAACTCACGTTCCATTATAGCCTCAAGCTCGCGTTCGTCAATGCTGAATGTTCTGTGCACGGCTTCCGTGCTTTCGCGGGTCTTTTTCTCCCGCTCCTTCAGCACGGACTCGAGGTGCATATTTTCCTTGACCTCGTTCCACCTGATGTTTATTCCGCCGCCGTGCGCGCAGAATACGGAGTCCGGCGTGTTGTCAATGTCGGCCTCGGGAGAATATGAGAATTCGTCAATAACGCTCTGCGCGTTTCGGCACGGTCTGTACCCGTTCGGGCGGACGGACAGCGTTCCTCTGCCCTTGGAATACGCTATCACTTCTTCGTAATAGCCGTTCATCTCTGCTACCGGAGCCGCTCCCGTGAACTTCACGAGCGCTCCGGACTGGTCGGGGGAACCGAACTCCCCTCCCATCGACTTGATATCGCTCATTGCCCTGCCGAGCATTTCGGGCGGGAGAGTTACCGTGAACGCATACCACGGCTCGAGCAGAACGCTCTCCGCCTGCATCAGGCCCTGCCGGACAGCTCTGTAAGTTGCCTGTCTGAAGTCACCGCCCTCGGTATGCTTGATGTGTGCCTTGCCCGCCGCAAGCGTGATCTTCATATCGGTTATCGGCGAGCCGGTCAGCACGCCGATATGCTTTTTCTCAGCAAGGTGAGTAAGGATCAGCCTCTGCCAGTTGCGGTCAAGCTCATCCTCGCTGCATGTCGTCTCAAAAACGAGCCCGCTCCCCTGCGCAAGCGGTTCAAGGATGAGATGCACCTCCGCGTAATGGCGCAGCGGTTCAAAGTGACCCACTCCCTCGACCGTGTTCGCGATAGTTTCTCTGTACATGATATGTCCCGCGTCAAACTCAACGGACACATCGAAGCGCTCCTCGATGAGCTTTTTTATTATCTCCTTCTGGATCGCTCCCATGAGTTGAATAGATATCGTCTTTTTCAGCCCGTTCCAGCTGATGCGCAGCTGCGGGTCTTCCTCCTGAAGCCGGAGAAGCTTCGGGTAGAAGAGCTTTGCGTCCGTCCCTGCCGGCAGGATCAGCGTATAACTCAGAACAGGTTCCGACTGCGCCGCGGTATTATCCGACATTATGCCGAGTCCCTGCCCGGGATAGGTACCGCT
>DCGN01000077.1:0-4629 GCA_002315275.1 Clostridiales bacterium UBA1777 | reverse complement strand
CTAAGCTCTCGCCCGACTCTCCCGTGTAGCTGACGGGCGTACGGACGGAAAGCGAGCCCGATGTGA
Source organism: Clostridiales bacterium UBA1777 (assembly GCA_002315275.1). Classification (GTDB taxonomy): domain Bacteria; phylum Bacillota; class Clostridia; order Oscillospirales; family Oscillospiraceae; genus Limivicinus. Next base: position 4,563 of record DCGN01000077.1, on the reverse strand, counting down.
TCTTGAGGTGCGTTATCCTCGCGCCCTGCGCATCGCGTGTTATCTTGAAAACTCTTGCTCCGAATGCACCCTTGTTCTCTATCGGAAGCGTATATCTGTCAAGCGCGGCGAGCAGAGCATCCACGCCCTCAAGCTTAAGCCCCGAGCCGAAGAAGCACGGCAGCAGCTTTCTCTCCCTAATCATCTGCGCGCGAAGCTCATCTCTCACGCTTCCGCTTTCAAAAAAGCTCTCGAGTGCCTGCTCATCGCATTCGGCGATGCGTTCGTCGATATCCGCCTCATCCGAAAAATCAACGCAGACTACTCCGAGCCGCTGCTTCAGCTCCTGCATGAGCTCTGCGCGTGTCTTTCCCGGCAGGTCCGTTTTGCTCACGAAAATGAAGCACGGCACAGCGAAAACTTTCAGCATGCGCCAAAGCGTCTCCGTGTGCGCCTGAACGCCGTCGGTTCCGCTTATTACGAGCACCGCATAGTCGAGCACCTGCAGGCTTCTCTCCGCCTCCGCGGAGAAATCCGCGTGACCGGGAGTGTCAAGCAGTGTGACAGCAGTATCTCCGCATTGAAGTCTCGCCTGCTTCGAAAAAATAGTGATGCCCTTAGCCCTTTCCAACTCGTGGGTATCAAGGAAGCAGTCTCTGTGGTCGACTCTGCCGAGCTTTCGTATCCCGCCGGATATGTATAGCATAGCCTCCGCAAGCGTGGTCTTCCCCGCATCGACATGCGCGACTATGCCTATGACTGTTTTTTTCGTAGTATTCATGTTTATATTTTACCATTTTGCCACAGATTAATCAACAATATTTAAATCATCCACAACATATAGATACAGTTCAGTTAAAAAAAATAAAAAAAGCACTACCATTTTGTGAGTTGACATGCTATAATAGAGCATCACGGTATATCCTGATACAATTATGCAGAAAGAGGGTCCACTTATATGAAGAAGATACTCGTTCTTGAAGATGAAGCTAACATTCGCGGCTTTGTCGTGATAAACCTCAGACGCAGCGGTTTTGAGCCTATCGAGGCCGAAAACGGCACGGAAGCTCTTGAAAAGCTCAAGGTTAATCCCGATATCAGTATTGCACTGCTCGATGTTATGCTCCCCGATATAGACGGTTTTGAAGTCTGCCGCAGGATCAGAGCCACAGGCTCTAAGATGGGCATCATCATGCTCACGGCCAAGAGCCAGGAGATAGACAAGGTCACCGGTCTTATGACGGGTGCAGACGACTATGTCACGAAGCCCTTCTCCCCCGCAGAGCTCACCGCGAGAGTTGATGCGCTCATCCGCCGCCTCGGCGCCGATGAGGATGACAAGGCTTCCTCCGAGATCTCGAGCGGCCCGTTCGTCCTCAACACCAGAAACCGCACTCTTGAGAAGAACGGTACACGCCTCAAGCTCACGCAGATAGAATATCAGCTGATGAAGCTCTTTATGGAGAATCCCGGCAAGGCTATGTCCAGAGAGGACATTCTCTCCGCCGTATGGGACAGCAATTTCACCGGTGAGCTGAAGACAGTTGACGTCAACATCCGCCGCCTTCGCATCAAAATCGAAACCGACCCGACCGAGCCCGAATATCTCACCACCGTTTGGGGCTACGGCTACAAGTGGGGTTATTGATCGGCAGGTAATCAACTGAATAATGAAGGATTTAAAAAACCAGCTTTTGCTCGTCAGTCTTTTGGTTTTGGCGGTTCTTCTGGTCGGAATCTGGGCCATTACAAGAGGGCTTCTGTTAGTCGCTCTTATCATGCTCATTTTTGTATGTTTATGTGTGATCTTGCTCAACATATGGTTCTGGCAGAGAATAACCGAGCCTATCGATGAGCTGACAAAGCTTTCCCGCCGCATCGCCTCCGGGACCTACGGCGTAAAGGTCGGAAAAAAGTATAATGACGAAGTCGGCCGTTTGTCCGACGAATTGAACATCATGTCTGAGAAGGTAGCGATCGCCGAGAAATCGAGGACCGATTTTATCTCTCAGGTATCCCACGAGCTCCGCACCCCGCTGACGGCTATTCAGGGCTGGAGCGAAACGATCGCGTTCGACCCCGCCGTTCAGGGTGACTCTCTCCGCGGCGTTCACATCATCTCCAAGGAGGCCGAAAGGCTCACGGGCATGGTGTCGGAAATGCTTGAGTTCGCAAGGATACAGGACGGCCGCTTCAATCTCAGAGTGTCTCTCGTTGATATTGCCGCCGAGCTTGAGGACGCGCTCTTTACATACGGCGAGCTCATGAAGCAGGCAGGCATCCAGCTCAATTACACAGCCCCCGAATCTGATATCCCGCTCATCCCCGCCGACAGCGAACGCCTCAAGCAGGTATTCCTAAATCTGCTCGACAATGCCGCTAAGCACGGCGGAGACGGCAAAAAGGTCGATGTCTCTCTCGTTGAAGACGACTCACGCGTCGAGATCAGCTTCCGCGATTACGGAAAGGGCATTCCCACATCAGAGCTGCCCCACGTAAAGGAAAAGTTCTATAAAGGCAGCTCGAAAAACAGAGGCACCGGCATTGGCCTCGCTGTATGCGACGAGATAGTCGCGCGTCATGGCGGTGAGCTTACCATCCGCAACGCAGACGGCAGCGGATGCATCGTAACGATCACGCTCCCCTGCCAGAATGGAGAAAAACATGTCAAATAACAACAGCGCTTGCGGCTTCAGAACGAGCATCGGAGGTCAGGCTCTCATCGAGGGCATCCTGATGCGCGGGCCGAAGAAGCAGGCTATCGTGTGCCGCACAAATGAAGGCATCGTAGAAAAAGTCGAAGAGCTTGAATTCATCAAGGACAAGCATCCCATACTCGCATGGCCGCTTATCCGCGGATGTGTGACATTTCTTGATTCCATGATCAAGGGCATGCAGGCACTTACCTACTCGGCAAGTCTCGTTCCTCTTGAGGAGCAGGGCGAGCCCGACAAGCTCGACAAATGGATAGAAGACCATTTTCCCGCAGACAAAGCGCAGAAGATGATAATCGGCCTTGCCGTCGTTCTCGGCATAGCCCTCTCTGTTTTTCTTTTCATCTTCCTCCCCGCTTTTGTAATCGGCCTGATCAAGCCTCTCAAGGAGAGCTACATCATCCGCAATCTCTCCGAGGGTGTTATCAGAATAATTATCCTTCTGGGTTATATGCGGCTGTGCTGCTGTATGAGCGATGTCAAGCGGCTCTTCTCCTATCACGGAGCGGAGCACAAGACCATCTTCTGCTACGAGCACGGTCTTCCCCTCACGGTCGAAAACGTCCGCGGGGAATCCCGTTTCCACCCCAGATGCGGAACAAGCTTTCTGCTCGTTGTCATCGTGGTGAGCATCCTCGTCAACTCCGTTGTCCGTGTTGACAACACCTTTGCAAGAATGGGCTGCCATCTTCTGCTTCTGCCGGTCGTTGTCGGCATCAGCTACGAGATAAACCGTTGGTGCGGCAGGCATGACAACTGGCTGTCCTCTTTCCTCTCCGCTCCCGGAAAATGGCTTCAGAAGATGACCACTAATGAGCCGGACGATTCCATGATTGAATGCGCCATCCGCTCTCTCGAGCTTGTTATCCCCGAAGAAAAAGGCAGCGACGCGTGGTAATTTCACCGTAGTTTTCACTCAGACAGAGAAAAGCGAGGTTTTCGTTTTGAAAACTTATAATGACATATACCTCTCGCTCAGAAATGCTCTCAGGCTCAGCGGAATTGAGAGCTTTAATCTGGAAGCCCGTATCCTGATGGCCTGCGCAGCGGGCAAAACGGTCACTCAGCTTCTGCAGGATATCAATTATTATACAACTCCTGCCGTTGAGGAGAAAGTCGAGGAGTATAAAAAGCGCCGTCTCGCAGGCGAGCCCGTTGCATATATCACGGGCATGTGGGAATTTTACGGTCTCCCGATAAAGGTCACTCCCGATGTGCTCATCCCGAGGATGGATACCGAGGTGCTTATCGATGCCGCCAAGGAGCTTCTCATCGGCCGCAACATGAACGCGCGCGTGCTTGATCTGTGCTGCGGAAGCGGCTGCATCACCTGCGCAATAGGCCATGAGCTTCCCGGAACGAAGCTCGTTGCCGTCGATATAAGCGCGATGGCTCTCGAGGTGTGCAGAGAAAACGTCTGTATGAACCGCCTCAACACCCGCGTTATCTGCCTGCAGACAGACGTTCTCTCCTCTCCCCCCGCGAGCTTGAGCATGTTTGATCTTATCGTCGCCAATCCCCCGTATATCTGCTCAAGCGAGATTCCGACGCTTGATACTTCCGTCAGGGACTTTGAACCCGTCTGGGCACTTGACGGCGGAGATGACGGCTATAAGTTCTACAAATCCATCATAAAATACTGGAAAACTCTTCTCCGTCCCGGCGGAAGCATTATCTTTGAGGTCGGAGAGGGGCAGGCCGAAACCGTTAAGGATATGCTGCTCTCTGCGGGTTTCCGCACAGCGTACACCCGTAAGGATACGCTCGATGTTGACCGCGCCGTGATCGGCACGATGTAATTGCGTATCCTGTCCGCTTTATCGGACACTTTATTGTGCTATAATTCAGGCACAAACAAAAACAAAGGAGA
>DCGN01000051.1:2490-3103 GCA_002315275.1 Clostridiales bacterium UBA1777 | reverse complement strand
CTTACAATAATTACGAGTTCCACGTCATCTCCCACGCCATCAACGATTTCTGTGTTGTAGAGCTCTCCAGCTTCTACCTTGATATCATCAAGGACAGACTTTACTGCGAGGCTAAGGACGGCCTCAAGCGCCGCAGCGCTCAGACCGCTCTGTACCTTATCCTTGACAGCATGGCAAAGATGTTTGCTCCTATCCTTGCGTTCACCTGCGATGAGATTTGGCAGGCAATGCCCCACCGCGCAGGCGATGACAAGCGCAACATCGTTCTCAACGAGATGAACAAGCCCTTCACCGAGTACGCTCTCTCCGATGAGAGAATGGCAAAGTGGGATGCTCTTATCTCCGTCAGAGACGACGTCAACAGCGTTCTCGAGGCCGCCCGCGCCGACAAGCGCATAGGCAAGTCCCTCGAAGCCGCCGTTACCCTCTCCTTCTCCGCAGACGAGAAGGACGTAGAGGACAGCATTTCCGACATGAACCTCAGTGAGCTGTTCATTGTCTCCAAGTGCCTTGTCGACGATGACCACGCTGCCGAAGCTGTCTCCGGCAACGGCACCAAGAATCCCGGCCTCAAGATCAGCGCTATCGAGGCCCCCGGTGTGAAGTGCCCCCG
>DCGN01000051.1:1126-2422 GCA_002315275.1 Clostridiales bacterium UBA1777 | reverse complement strand
CGAAGTCGTCAAAAGTCTGTGATCCGAGCTCCCTCCTCGGGAGCATAACAAGCATACAACAGTTTTGATGCCCCTCTTTCCCGGGGGCAGAGAGGAGAAGAATATGCTGTACGCAATAGTAGCTGTTCTTATAGTAATACTCGACCAAGCTCTGAAGCTGTGGGTCGGCGGAAACATCGCTTTGGGTGAAGGTATCGTTACCATCATTCCCGGCGTGATGAGCCTTGTTAACGTGCAGAACAAGGGCGCTGCATTCGGATTTTTGAGCGGTGCAAATGCGCAGCTCTGGCTTATCATCCTGTGTGCCGTTCTCGTTGTCGTGGTTATCATTGCTCTTGCCACCAACCTCATCTCCGGCAGCCTCGGCCGTTGGAGCGCTGTCTGCATCATGGCAGGCGGTGTCGGCAACTGCATCGACCGTATTATCAACGGCTATGTCCAGGATATGTTCAAGACCGAGTTCATAGACTTCTATATCTTCAACGTTGCCGATATCTTCATCGTAGTATTCGGCATACTGTTCATCCTCTATGTTCTTTTCGGCGGCAAAAAGAAGCGCGCCGATGACGAGGAAGAGGATGACGAGGATGAGGATGAGGACGAGGACGACGAGGAAGAGGATGACGCTCCTCCCGCAAGGATCCGCCGCAGAGCCGCAGCCGTTGTTGAGGCTGAGCCCACCAAGGAAGAGCCTAAGGCTGAAACCGTTCGCGTTGCTCCCGCACGCCGCGCTCCCAAGGCAGAGCCCGAGGCCGCTCCCGCATCCGAAACACGCAAGTGGAGCACCGAGGTTCTCAATGCGGATGCCGAGGCTCCTGCCCGCAGACGTGTTCCCTCCGCAAAGCCCGTTTCCGAAGCTGCAGCTCCCGCTGTGAGCGAGCCTGCCGTCAAGGCCGAGCCGGTCAAGGAGCCCGTTTCCGCGGCAGAAACCAAGTCCGAGTTTGAGTTCTCGCTGGACGATATCCTCAACGAGTTCAAATCATAATTAATGGACGAACGTATCTTAAAAATCAGTCCGGAGGAGAGCGGCGAGCGTATCGACGCTCTCCTTCCTTTACTTTTTCAGGGTCTCAGCCGCAGCGCCGCCCAGCATCTAATAGATGACGGAAACGTTTTCGTAAACGGTAAGGCTGTCAAGAAAAATTACCGTGCCGCCGAGAACGACTCCGTCGAGGTGTTTTTCCCCGAGACGGTGGACATGGAGCTCGTTGCACAGGATATTCCGATCGACGTTGTCTATGAGGACAGCGATCTTATCGTTGTCAACAAGCCGCGCGGCATGGTCGTCCATCCTGC
>DCGN01000051.1:454-1051 GCA_002315275.1 Clostridiales bacterium UBA1777 | reverse complement strand
TCTCTCTCCGGGATAGGCGGCGAAAAGCGGCCCGGGATCGTTCACCGCATAGACAAGGACACCTCCGGCCTTCTGATTGTTGCGAAAAACGATTTTGCGCATGCCTTTTTATCCTCTCAGCTGAGCGACCATACGCTTTCAAGAGTATACGAGGCCGTTGCGCGCGGCAGCTTCAGGCAGGAGAGCGGAACTGTCGACGCGCCCATCGGCCGCCATCCGACCGACAGAAAGCGCATGGCTGTCACGCAGAAAAATTCCCGCAGTGCGGTCACGCATTGGAGCGTTATCGCGAGATACAAAGGCTACACGCGCATAGCGTGCCGCCTTGAAACCGGCAGAACGCATCAGATCCGCGTACACATGGCACACATAGGCCATCCGCTTTTGGGTGACGGGGTATACGGTTCTCCCTGCCCCGAAAAAGGGCTCGAGGGTCAATGCCTCCATGCGAAGAAGCTGCGCTTCATTCACCCNNTCATGGAGCTGGAGTGTCCCCTGCCCGACTATTTTCAGGATGTTATCAAACGGCTCGGAGAAGAGCTCTGACAAGGAGAGATAATTATGAAAAAAGCAATCATATGGGCTGTCGTCGCGCTT
>DCGN01000051.1:233-406 GCA_002315275.1 Clostridiales bacterium UBA1777 | reverse complement strand
CTGCTGATAAAGATAGTCGCGGGAGCTTTTGCCCTCGTGGGGAGCTTCCTTAATACGCTTCTCGGCATAGCCGTGGTCATCGCGTTGATCGTCATCGTGATATGGATGTTCTCATATGCGAAAAAGCACAGATAAATAAGCGCAAAACAGCGTAGGGAAGCTGCTTGATATTG
>DCGN01000051.1:0-151 GCA_002315275.1 Clostridiales bacterium UBA1777 | reverse complement strand
CGCCGATCGCTATAAAGACGGGCGCTCTGTTCGGCTCCTCTTTCGTTTCGGGCACGGCAGGCTCTTCAGCCGCCTCTGCCGGTGCTGTCGGCGGTTCGGTCTCGATAACGTTTTCTGTCCAGACCGCTCTGTAGGCAAGCTCGCCTCTCGC
>DCGN01000062.1 GCA_002315275.1 Clostridiales bacterium UBA1777 | reverse complement strand
GAATTTGTTATAAGACAGGAGACAGGGACATGCTTGAATATCTGATAAAACTCGACTCCGGAGAAGAAATAAGAGGAAATGCCGGGACAGACGGAATAGTGCGTATACACCCCGTGCTGCCCGAGGGCAAGATAAAAAAGATGACCGCCTCCATGAACATCAAGCTTGCGGACGGCGAAAAGATATTCATGAACGGTTATCAGACGTGGACGTACTGCCCCGAACGGGAGAAAGACGGAAGGATCCGCGGAATACCGCACGTGCCGAAGGCGCTTATCCGCCATTTCGGCATTGACCGCTACGGTGATTATTTCTTCACCGAGTACCCGAACAAAAAAGGTGTTACTCACGGCTGGAGCTACTGCTATTTCAGAAACGGCGGGAATTTCAGATTGATCGGCTCGCTTGATGAACGCCCCGGATATACCGGCTTTCGCTTTGACGCGGGCACGGGCGTGCTCACAATAGAGCGCGACTGCGCGGGAATAAGCTGCGCAGGCGAGTACGCGGCGTTCGACCTCATCTTTGCCGAGGGCACGGAGGACGAGGTTTTCGACGCGTGGTTTGCCGCGATGGGCGTAAAGCCGCGCACGGATAAGCGGCTCAAGGGCTATTCGAGCTGGTATAACCGCTATCAGAATATCAGCGCGCAGAGCATAGAGGCCGATCTCGCGGGCTGCGTGGAAATGCTCGATAAGGGTGACCTCTTCCAGATAGATGATGGCTGGGAGCCGTTCGTCGGTGACTGGCTTGAGGCCGATGATAATAAATTCCCGCTCGGCATGAAGGACGCGGCGGATAAGATACACGAAAAGGGCATGCTCGCGGGGCTTTGGCTCGCGCCCTTCGTGTGCCAGAAGGGCTCAAGGGTGATGACCGAGCATCCCGACTGGCTTTTGAAGCCCGACGGGAAGCCGTGGTACTGCGGGTGCAACTGGGGCGGCTTCTGGGCGCTGGACATTGACAACCCCGAGGTCATAGACTATCTCGGAAAGGTCTTTTCCAGAGTGCTTGACGAGTGGGGCTTTGACCTCGTGAAGCTCGACTTCCTGTACGCCGCCGCGCCGTTCGGAAGCAAAACGGAGACAAGAGGCGGCAGAATGATACGCGCTATGGAGCTTCTGCGAAAGCTGTGCGGAGACAAGCTGATTCTCGGCTGCGGCGTACCGCTGATGCCCGCGTTCGGACTTGTCGACTACTGCAGAATAAGCTGCGACGTCGGCCTTGACTGGAACAACAATATCATCATGCGCATCGCAAACCGCGAGCGCGTGAGCACGAAGCAGGCGATAGGCAACAGCATCTTCCGCAGACAGCTGAACGACCGCGCTTTTCTGAGCGACCCGGATGTGTTCTTCCTCAGAGATGACAACATTAGGCTGTCGGCGGAGCAGAAGAAGACACTCTGCGAGGTGAACGCGCTCTTCGGCGGCATCGTGCTCTGCTCGGACAATATGGCAGAGTATTCCGAAGCGGCAAGGGCGGAATACGCGAGGATGCAGAAGCTGAAAGATGCGGAGAATATAAAAGTTAATGCCGATAACGGACTGTCGGTCAACTTCTTGCTTGACGGAAAATCGGAAAATCTTGAGGTCAAAGGCGTGAAATAAGTTCAAATACAAGGCAAGCGGGGCTTCTTTCGAAGTCCCGCTTGCCTGTTATGCGAGGGTATCTTTCAATGCCGTGATTATCGCGGTCACGGAGTCTCTCGAAACGAGAGTGGTCGTGTCACCGTTCAGGACGGCGAGGCACTCGGTGCTGTCATATTCGTAGAATACGAGCGATACCTCGGGCCAGTCGGCCTTGGAGGTGTGAACAGTGAGGCGCATCATTTCATCGCGCTCGGGTGTGATGCCGTCTGCGCGGCTGTTCGGCGTGAGCATGCTCAGCTCGTAGAGCGCATCCTCAAACGCGTCCGTGTCGACAGTCTCGCCCGCGCAGGTATAGACGGTCTCGTCATACTCGTTGCCGTCGGAATCCGATGCAGTTTCCGTGGTGCGGGATATCTTCCATTTGCTGTCGCCGATCGAAAGATCAATGCTTGCCGTGCTGAGCAGGTCTATCTTGATAACGTCGTTAGGCTTAAGCTCGTCAAGCCCCGTGTAGAGAAGCGCATCGCACACGGAGGAATCGATCTCATATACCATGCTTGACCCGTCTATGCATGCGTAGCAGCCGTTTGCGCTGTATGCGCCGATGCAAAGCGTGAAATGCTCGGCATCGTCCGCGTCGTCGGTATAGTATACGGTTACTATGGCGCTCGGAGCGTCAAGCCCGTATTCGCTGAGATCGTCGGCGTTGTAGTCAACGCAGGACATCCATGTAAGGCCGGTTATGCTGCCCGTGAGCGTATTGACGGCCTCGGTATCAAGTGCGGTGTACTCATCGCCGTTTGTGAGGAACCATACGTATTCATCGCTGTAGGCCAGACCGCTGTCGGGAATATAGCGCAGATCGAGGCTCTGCGTTTCGGCATCCACGGTGAATTTCGTGATATCGGTCATTGAGGGTATCTCTTCTTTTGCAACGAGGTCATATAGGCCGATATCGAAGCTGTCGAAGATGCCGCTTTCTATAAGGTATACGTTCCCGTCGCCGACAGAGGCGTAGCGGTAGCCGCCGGTCGCGTTTTCCGTGCCGATGCTGAGCGAAAATTCGTCGCCCGCCGTGACGGTGAGGTCGACCAGAGGCTCGTCAAGCCCGTACTCGCTGAGATCCTCAACTCCTTCAATGGTGCGGTGAGAGTGTATTTCGGAGACAGCGGAAATAATGGAGTCTGCCTGCGCCGTGTCAAGCGGGAATTCGGAGTCGTATTTGTAGCTCCACTCATCTCCCGAACGGGTGAGGGCAAGCTTGCTGCCCTCGTACGTCCAGCTCAGATCGGTGACGGCATCGGCATCGACGGAGAAGAGCACGGTCTCGCTTTCGCCGTCATCATCTATCTTGTCGGACAGCTTGCCTGCGGCAAAAGCACCGCCGCCGAGTACCGCAAGGGCAAGGAGCAATATAAGAAGCTTTTTGCCGCGTTTCATCTGCGCTTCCTCCTTATCCATATCACAAGGCCGCAGGCCATGCACGCTATAGGCAGAACACCTATGAGCACAAGCGCATAAACGCTTGACTGACCGGAGCTGACGGTAAGATATTCATACTCCGCCGTCTTCGCTCGGATGGAGATGCTGTCTTCGCGCTCGCACATCCAGTTGATCGCGTTGAGGAAGAAGTCCTCGTTGCCGCCGGATACGAGAGAGTTCATGGTGTCGTCGAGTATTCCGGAGGTAGAGATCCATACTGCCTGCGCACCCGTATTTTCATCCGTGACAGCTACCGCAACGGAGAACGGGCCGTCAACATCGCCGTCCTCTTTATCGTAGGTCTGCAGGTCATATCCGTCAGACTTGGAGAAGGAGGAATCGGTGGTGCTCAGAAGCTCGTCAACGGTTACACCGTCGGGAAGAGTGTCCGCGATCTTCAGACCCTGAGCAACGGGGGTGACCACGTAGTAGCCGTCATCAATGAGGGGGTCGGTTATATCGTGAGATATCTCCTCGGGGAGAATGTAGATCGGGTAGCCCTGAACATAATAATTTCTGTTGCCCTCGATGACGAGGCCGTCCTCGGCCGTCACGCCGTAATCCGCCATGACGGAGCACAGCACATCGAGAGAACCGTCCTCGGGGAGATTGGTGAGAAGCATGAGCTTGCCGCCGGAGGAGAGATATTCGCGTATCTTAGCGGCCTCATCCTCGGAAATGTCGCTCTCCGGGGCGCAGATGAGAAGCGCGTCGGCATCCTCGGGCACGGCATCCTCCGTCAGAAGAGAGAGCTCGGCGGTATCTATATTGTCCGCGCTGACGGCAGAGGAGAACGTGTCGGAAAGCTTTGTCTCGCCGTGTCCGGTAAGGATGTACATTGTGGGCAGATCATCGCTGGTTACGAAGCTTATTGCGGAGGTAAGTTCGTTTTCGCCGTCAAAGTCGGTGTCGGTAGAGCCGTAATAGTAATAGGCCATCATGTCCATCTCGAAGATATCCGAGTTGTCGATGTAGCGGTATCTGTCGCCGCATTCTACGAGAAGGCTGTTGGTGTATACGTCTGTCACGCCGTAATTCGAGAGGAACGTGGGATAGACGTCGGGATCCTTCTTTATAACGGTGAGCTTGGCGCTGAGAGAATCGTATCTGTCGAGAAGGACCTCAAGAGTGCTGTCCTCGGTGCCGGACTGTACTATCCAATAGACCGTGACATCCTTCTCAAGCGCGGAGACCATTTTCTTTGTCTGCGCGGAGACGGAGTACATCTGATTCGAGGTGGTGTCATACTTTGTATAGCTTGACGGCAGAGCACCTACGAGAATATTGGCAACGACTGCTATCGCGATCACTATCGCGGCCGCCGCTACGCTGTAACCGCCGACTCTGAAGGAGCGGGAGGTGAACAGTGCCTTGATATTCAGATTTTTCACGATTTTTTTCATTCGCTCCACCTCCGCTTCTCCATGGACTGTACGCTGAGGAACAGAAATATGCCCGCAACGGTTGCGTAGAATACTATCGCGGTGAGATCGAATATGCCGTTGACGAACACCTCAAAGCGGGCAAAGAGGGACAGCTTTTCCATCACGTCGGGGATGATGCCGGAGAAGGATGCGCTGTCGATGCCGAAGAGAATGAGGAGCACGGCCTCGATGGCGAGGGCGACAAACGCTGCGGCGATGCCGTTTTTGGTCATCAGATAGATGATAAGCCCAACTAATACAACTGCCGCGGTGAAAGCCATGAGCGAACCGAAGGACGAACCCGTGATAAGACCGGAGAGACTGTCAAGAAAATAGTTCAAAAGCAGCACCACGAAGCAAAGCCCCGCGGCAACAGCCTGATTCTCCGTGACGGACGAGATAAATACGCCGACGGCTATGAGCGACGCGCCGAGGAAGAAGAAGCCGATAAGCGCGCTGTATGACGTTTTGAGATTGACTGTGCCGAATTTGGTGAGAATGAGCGGGGTGATGCCGATGATGATCACGGGAACTAGGAACACGCATATGAGCGCAAGATACTTGCCGAGGACGACATCGGTCATCTTTATCGGCAGGGAATAGAGAAGCTGATCGGTCTTCTGTCTGCGCTCCTCGGAGATGATGCGCATCGTGAGGATGGGCACAATGATCAGGAATACGAAGCTCATTCCGCTGAGCACATATTCGAAGTTCGCGATGCAGTAATTCGAGAGGTTATATGCCATCGTATATATACCCGCGAAAATGAGAAGAAAAGCGGCGAAAACGTACGCCGTCATCGTTGTGAAGCAGGTAGTCAGCTCATGCCTGAAAACAGCCTTCATTTATCCCTCGCCTCCTTTGCTCCGGAATCGTCGGTGAGCTCGAGGAAGATATCCTCGAGGCTTGCCTTTGCGGTATCGAGGCGGATAATGGGTACGCCCGCCTTCGTGAACGCGAAGAAGATATCGCGGCGGACGTCGCTGTCGCCTATGACCTCGATGCTTGCCTTGCTTTGACCGTCGTCTGTGCCGGAGACAGCGGTGACGTTTATGCCGGAGACCTCGGAAAGAATCTCAACGATGCGCTCGGAATCCGCCTCGGCGGTCAGCTCAACGGTCGTCTTGCCCGCAAAGAGAGACTCGAGCTTTTCGGGCGTGTCGCATGCGACGAGCTTGCCGTGCGCGATTATCATGACGGTGGTGCATACGGCCTGAACCTCGGAAAGAATGTGGCTCGAGAGAATAACGGTATGTGCTTTTCCGAGAGATGAGATGAGCTCGCGTATCTCGGATATCTGCTTGGGGTCAAGGCCGACTGTGGGCTCATCGAGGATGATGACCTTCGGGTCACCGAGAAGGGCCTGCGCAATGCCGACACGCTGTCGGTAGCCCTTGGAGAGGTTTTTTATGAGCCTGTCGAGAACGGCTGTAATGCCTGCAAGCTCGGCAACGCGCGCAGTCTCAGCATTGATGTCAGCGCCCTTGAGCCCCTTTGCCATTGCGACAAAGCCCAGATACTCCCGCACGGTGCGGTCAACATACAGAGGGGGAAGCTCGGGCAGATAGCCGATGAGCTTTTTGGCCTCGGCGGCATCCTCAAATATATCGTGCCCGTCTATGAGCACCTCTCCGGATGTGGCCGCGAGACAGCCGGTCATAATGTTCATCGTGGTGGACTTGCCTGCACCGTTCGGCCCCAAGAAGCCGTATATCTGCCCCTCTTCGACGGTGAAGGACAGATCCGAAACGGCGAGATGGTCGCCGTACTTCTTCGTAAGATGTTTTACTTCAATCAAACGAAACGCCTCCTAACAGCAAATTAAAGCGGAATATCCCCGCCGTATATGAAATGATAGAACGGCAAACTGAACCGATGCTGAAAGAAAGGGCCCGGTTTGTGAACAAACGGTTAAGCCTGCGCTTGACGGTGCATCCGAGCGGGCTTATACTGAGAACAAAGGAAAAACGCAGGAGGGGAGAATATGAGCGTTTCAAACGAACCAAAAATAAAAAACCCTCTGATAGCGGCTATCAGAGAGCAGCTTGAGCACAGAGCGCTTTGGATGTATCTGCTGTGTGACGAGGCAAAGAAGAAGGGAATCGATCCTTCGACCTTTGCGCCCGATGCAATAATGCGCTGCGGCCTTTATCAGGGCGGAAATCTTGTCAAAAAAGGCGGAACGACGAGCCTTAAGGGGCTTAAGAAAACGCTGTTTTCGAAGTTCGCGCAATGGGTATTCGAGATGGACATCAAGCGCTGTGACGATGACCACCTCGATATAGACTTCCACTATTGCCCGCTCGTCAAGGCGTGGCAGAAGCAGGGCTGCTCGGATGAGGAGCTTTGCCATCTGTGCGACTGGGCCATGTGCGGCGACAGAGGCATCGGCAAGAGCTACGGCGTTGAGCTCGACCTGCCGAAGACGATCGCCCGCGGCGACGGAACGTGCCAGATAAGATATATAAGAAGAGAAAAAGAGTAAATAATAAACCCGGGGTCATTGAGAAGGTGAACCCCGGGTGCAGCTTTATTTGCCCCAATTTGAGAGCACGTGCTCTCTTGCGGCTCTGTCGGCGGCGAGAACCGTGTCAAGGTCATCCGCGGGAGACCACGGTACGGCTTCGACAGCGCCGAGAGAAGCATCGTAAATGTCGGTATATTTTATCCTGCCCTTCAGGAACAGATGCACGGCCTCCTCGTCAGCCGCGGACATAACGCACGGCGCCGTGCCGCCCCTGACGGCACAGTCATGCGCGAGAGCGAGGCAGGGGAATTTTTCATAATCGGGTACCTCGAAGGTGAAGTCAGCCATGCTTGCAAAGTCAAGCTTGCCGAAGAAGGACGGGCATCTCTCGGGATATGTAAGCGCGAGCTGAATGGGAAGCCCCATATCGGCAACGGCGAGCTGGGCAAGCACGGTTCCGTCCACGAGCTGGATCATAGAGTGGATCATGCTCTGCGGATGGACAACGATCTGGATCATATCGGGAGTCACGCCAAAGAGGTGCATCGCTTCGATGACCTCAAGGCCCTTGTTCATCATCGTGGCGGAGTCGACGGATATCTTGGCGCCCATTGCCCAGTTAGGATGCTTTATCGCATCCTCGGGGCGGATGCTTTCAAGCTCGCCCCATGCTCTGCCGCGGAACGGACCGCCGGATGCCGTGAGAAGGATCTTCTCAAGCTCTCCGGGGTTTCTGCCGTCGAGACATTGGAATATCGCGGAATGCTCGGAGTCAACGGGGATCAGCTCCGCGCCGGACTCCTTTACGCGCTTCATAACGATGTCGCCCGCGCAGACGAGCGTCTCCTTGTTGGCGAGAGCGATGCGTTTTTTTTCATCAATAGCGGCAAGTGTGGGGCGAAGGCCGATAGCGCCGGAAACGCTGTTGCAAACGCAGTCAACCTCGGGAAGCGTGGCCGCCTCTATCATGCCCTCCTCGCCGGAGAGAACCTTTATGTCGGTATCTGCGAGCTCGGTTTTTAAGGCGCGGGCGGCGGCCTCGTCATGCAGAACAGCGTATTTTACACCGAGCTCACGAGCCTGCGCGGCGGTTTTTTCAACGCTCGTGCCGGCTGTTATAGCGGCAACCTCATACCCGAGAAACTTGGCTATGGCGGCAGTTTTGCGGCCTATTGTGCCGGTACTGCCCAAAATCGTTAGAGTTCTTGACATTTGATACCCTTCTTTGGTATATAAAGTAATTGTGCAGAGATTTTAGCATATCCTGAAGTAAAATGCAATCTTTCGCACACTGGTGAGACAAAACGCCGTACACTTTCGTATATAGAGTGAAAGGACGGCGGTGTGCATGGAGGAAGCTTTGTTGCGCGCGGACAAAGAAACCGAAATCGAGGCCGTTTTCAAGAGAAACGGCGACAATATATACAGGCTGTGCTACTCTTTCATGAAAAACAGAGAGGACGCGGAGGATGCCGTGCAGGACACGTTTGTGAAGCTGATGCGGAGCGGTATCGTCTTCGCCTCGAAAGAGCATGAAAAGGCATGGCTCATTGTCACGGCCTCGAATACCTGCAAGGATATGCTGAAGACACACTCACGCGGAAACGAGGACATTTCCGAGCACGCGGAGCTTGCGGCCGGGGAGCACGATCCGCACGACGAGGTCAGAGCGGCGATACTCAGGCTTCCGGCGAAGTATAAAATGGTCGTTTTCATGTACTATTACATGGGCTACGGTACGGATGACATAGCCCGTATTCTCGGTACACCTCCGTCAACAGTACGAAATCATCTCAGCAGAGCGAGAAAGCTGTTAAAGACATTATTAGGCGGTGACTATTATGGGTGAGAATTTAGAAAGCAAGATCAAAAATGCGTATGATAAGCTGTCCCTGTCGGATGAGGCAAGGGAGAGAATAGCGGATGCGCTTAACGGGGAGTTCGAGATCGCATACGTTAAGCAAAAACTCAATACGGGTGTAAGGCAGGTAAAAGGAAAGCGCGTCAGCCGCTTTATTTCCGCGGCAGCGGCGGCGGTGCTCGTCGTTGCGATAGGCACGGCCGCCTATGCTTCCGACTGGCTCGGGCTCAAGGGGCTGCGCCTTGCCGGGGAGACTTACGATGACGCTCCCGCGCAGGGACAGGAGGAGACGCTTTCCTGCGAGGAGACCGTCGACATGATATCCCTGCAGGGAATGGCGGGCTCGGATGAATACGCCGCAGCCTCTGAGTGGAACGCGTACGTTCAGCGGTGGCTGAGCGAGAGCGAGATAGACAACTATTACCGTGCTGAGGAGCAGTACCTCAGATATCAGGTATACTCCGATGAAATGGCCGAAAAGCTTGACGGGATATGCGAAAAATACGGTCTTTCGCTTCACGGCGCAATGGACGTAGTATATCAGTCCGACGCGGCCAAGGTCGCGGAGTTTAACGCGTGCATCGGAACAGACTTGCTTTTTCCGAACAACAGTGCTGTTTCATTCAGCGGCTATTGGTATTCCGAAGGGAGCTTCCAGCTTGACGCGTATATTGCCGTGCCGACAGAGGAGCTGGTCAATGTTCAGCTTCGCCGCTGCATGAAGGGCGTGATGGATGATGTGTTCCTCAACGTCGCAAATATCAACGGCGAGGAGTGGACATATACGACAGCGGACGGCGTAACGCTCGGCGTGGCGATGGGCGAGACGCACGCGGTGATCTATGCTGACAGCGATAACGCGTTTGTTCTTGTGAATGTCATTGAGATTATGGCCGGTGATGACGGGGAACAGACCGTTTTCACGAGAGAGCTTCTTGAGACTCTGGCCGAGCAGATCAACTTTGCGGCGATCTGCTGATATAATATCGCGAAATACTGTCCCCGTTTTCCGAGGACGGTATTTTTTTGCGCAAATTTGAAATTCACTATAGCCAAAATATGCTATGCAGGTGTATACTAAAGAACAGTATTACATTGATACGAGGAGACTGATAGAATGACAGTTTTAAACTTCGTTCAGCTTGCCACGGCAACGTTGCTCCCGCCGGTTGCCGCCTGCATTCTGTATCTGATTGAGAAAAAACCGAAATTCAATAAGCTCGGCTATATGACAAAGCAGGTCATCTTCGGCCTTGTCTTTGCCGTTTTGGCCGTTATGGGAACAGAATTCGGCATTAAGATGGAGGGCGCGGTCGTAAATGTCCGCGATGCTGCCGTCGTATGCGCAGGTCTGTTCTTCGGTGCGCCCGCAGGTATTATAGCGGGTGTTGTCGGCGGCGTTGAAAGATGGTTTGCCGTGCTTTGGGGTGCCGGCGCATATACGCGTCTTGCCTGCACTCTCGGTACCATGTTCGCCGGTTTTATTAGCGCTGCGCTGAGAAAGTGGCTCTTTGACGACAAGAAGCCCGGCTGGGGTTATTCCCTCGTTATCGGCCTTGTTATCGAGATGCTGCATCTGCTGCTCGTTTTCGTGACGAATATGTCCGATGTCAGCAAGGCGTTCAATGTGCTTAAGATATGCTCCGCTCCGATGCTGATCTGCAACAGCCTTGCAGTCATGATAGCGTCTGTTGCGATATCCGTTATCAGCCGCAGCGGCAAGCCTAAGATCGACCGCAGCAAGGGCATCTCGCAGACGATCCAGAGATGGCTGCTCATCGTTGTGCTGATTGCACTTATCATCACGAACGTCTTCAGCAGCCAGATGCAGAACAACCTTGCAATCGGCAGCGCCGAAGAGAAGCTCAATCTTTATGTCACCGATGTAAAGACCGAGATAACCGACACCTCCGATACTCACCTGCTTGAGCTTGCTGTAAGTATCCGCAATCAGATTGAAAAGATGCAGGCAGACGGAGAAGTCGTTGAAAAATGGGATCTCAACAACATGCAGGTCGAGGGCAATCTCTCCGAGGTCAGCATTATCGATGAAAACGGCATCATTGTCCAGTCCACGGGCACGGGCTTCGTCGGCTTCGATATGGCCTCCGGCAAGCAGTCCGCAGCCTTCCTTGATCTGCTTGACGGCGATCCCGATACCTTCGTTCAGGCCTTCCAGCCGATGACAAGAAACGAGCGCGTCAGCATGAAGTATGCAGGTGCGGCCCTTAAAAACGGCGGCTTCGTGCAGGTCGGCTTCAGCGCGGCACGTTTCCAGAAGGAGATTGACGATCAGATAACCGGCCTCACGAAGTACAGACATATCGGTGCTTCCGGCTACATGATGATAGTTGACTCCAAGTACAATGTCGTCAGCGAGACGAACGGCCGCGAGGACATCAACCTCAAGGAAGAGGGCTTCATCATAGACGAGAGCGGCGAGGAGGGTACACTCATCGAGGCAAACCTCTACGGCGAGGATGTACACCTCATGTATACCACCACAGAGGGATATTACATAGTTGCCGTTATCCCGGATACAGAGCTTATGAACAGCCGCGATATCTCCGTCTACGTTACATCGTTTATGGAAACGCTCGTGTTTGCGGTTCTGTTTGCAATGATATACTGGCTCATCAAGCGTCTCGTTGTTGAGAATATTCACAGGGTCAACCAGTCGCTCGCGCAGATAAGCAGCGGCAACCTCAACGAGGTGGTCAATGTCCGCTCGAACGAAGAGTTTGCGGCGTTGTCAGACGATATCAACTCTACTGTCTCCACGCTGAAGCGCTATATCGCCGAGGCGGCCGCAAGGATAGACAAGGAGCTGCACTTCGCAAAGGTCATTCAGGCATCCGTTCTCCCGTCCACCTTCCCGGCATTCCCCGGCAGGAATGACTTTGACATCTATGCACAGATGACTCCCGCAAAGGAAGTCGGCGGCGACTTCTACGATTTCTATATGCTCCCCGGCGACAGACTCGCCTTCCTCGTGGCTGACGTTTCCGGCAAGGGAATTTCTGCCGCAATGTTCATGATGACGGCGAAGACCCTCATCAAGTCCCTCGCCGAAAAGGAGACCGATGTTGCACTCGTGCTCACCGATGCAAACGCGGAGCTCTGCCGCAACAACGAAGCGGAAATGTTCGTTACCTGCTGGATGGGTATTGTTGACCTCAACACCGGTGTCGTTACCTACTCCAATGCGGGTCACAATCCTCCCGTCGTTCGCCACGGCAACGGAGATTACGAATTCCTCACCGGCAGACACAGCTTCGTCCTCGCAGGCATGGACGGCGTGCGTTACCGCAAGAGCGAGTTCACGCTTGCACCTGGCGATGAGATATTCATCTATACCGACGGTGTCACCGAGGCGACCGATGCTCATAATGAGCTGTTCGGAGATCCCCGCCTCCTCGAAACGCTCAACAATCACAAGGGCCTTGATTCGATGACCCTGTGCAAGACCGTTAAGGCCGAGGTCGATGCATTCGTCGGCGAGGCTCCTCAGTTTGACGATATCACGATGCTCTCCCTCAAGATCTCACCGAAGGATGTTCTCGAGCTCAAGCCCGAGGCCGGCACGCAGACTCAGGTGGAGGCATTCCTTGAGGGCATATACGAGCGCGAGGGCGTTCCGATGAAGACGGTGTTCAAGATGAACGTCGCCGTGGACGAAATGTACTCCAACATCATCTACTACAGCAAGGCAACCACCGCTAAGATAAGCTGCACCGTTAAGGACAGAAATATCGAGCTCGTCTTCGTGGACGACGGCGTGCCGTTCGATCCTCTCGCCGTGCGCGATCCTGACACGACGATGTCGGTCGAAGACCGTCCTCTCGGCGGCATGGGCATTCTCATCGTCAAGAAGACGATGTCGCCCGTGAAGTACGAGAGAAAGGACGGGAGAAACGTCCTGACGATGGGGTTGAAGATCAGCGGTTAGTGGTTAGTGGTTAGGAAACCCTCGTCCCTCTTGTCCATCAAGTCCTATACAATGAATTTTTAAGCAAAGGAGAATCTGAATATGGAAATCACGAATAAGCAAGATAACGGAAAGACGATCGTGACCGTTTCCGGTCGCGTAGACACGACTACGGCGCCGGAACTCGACGCGGCGCTTCAGGGCCTGACGGGCGCCGAGACGCTCGTCCTCAATCTCGCGGGCGTTCCCTACATGAGCTCGGCGGGGCTCCGCAGCCTCCTCACGGCGCAGAAGAAGATGACGGCGGGCGGCGGTTCGATGACGATCGTCGGCATTCAGCCCGTCGTCAAGGAAGTCCTCGACA
>DCGN01000152.1 GCA_002315275.1 Clostridiales bacterium UBA1777 | reverse complement strand
GTGATACCACGCTCTCTCTCTTCAGGAGCCTTGTCGATGGAAGAGTAGTCAGTGTACTCTGCGCCACCCTGGAGGGCGAGGTACTTGGTGATAGCAGCGGTAAGGGTGGTCTTGCCGTGGTCAATGTGACCGATGGTGCCGATGTTTACATGGGGCAGGGATCTGTCGAACATCTGTTTTGCCATTAGAATATCCTCCTAAAGTAAATTGTTTTTATCTTATATTATTCATATTGAAACCCGTGTAAGCTTTTACAAGGGGTTCCTGCAGGGCTTTGGGCAGCTCGATGAAGTGGCTGGGCTCCATAGAATAGGTCGCTCTGCCCTGCGTCTTGCTGCGAAGGTCGGTCGCATAGCCGAACATGGTGGACAGAGGAACATTGCACTCGATCTGAGCTGCGCCGTTTCTTATATCCGTGCCGACTATCTGGCCGCGTCTGGAATTTATATCGCCCATAACGTCACCCATGAAATCATCGGGCGTCGTAACAACGACCTTCATTATAGGCTCAAGAAGTGTGGGTGAAGCTTTTTCGCAGGCCTCCTTGAAGGCCATGCTGCCGCAGATCTTGAACGCCATCTCGCTCGAGTCGACCTCATGGAAGGAGCCGTCAAGCACTGTGGCCTTCACATCAACCACCTGACATCCTGCCAGAATACCCGAGAGCATTGCGCCCTGAATACCCTGATCTATGCAGGGGATGAATTCCTTGGGGATCGCGCCGCCTGTGACCTTATTGATGAACTCGTAACCCTTGCCGGGCTCGTTGGGCTCTATCATAAGCTTCACATGTGCGAACTGACCCTTACCGCCTGTCTGACGGGCGTAGCGGGTGTCGACCGTGGCAGCCTTCTTAACGGTCTCCTTGTAGGAAACCTGAGGCTTACCGACATTGGCCTCGACCTTGAACTCGCGCATCAGTCTGTCAACGATTATCTCCAAATGGAGCTCGCCCATACCGGCTATTATGGTCTGACCCGTCTCGCCGTCCGTGTAGGTCTTAAAGGTGGGGTCTTCCTCAGCAAGCTTCATGAGCGCTATTGACATCTTCTCCTGACCTGCCTTCGTCTTCGGCTCAATGGCCACGCGGATAACAGGCTCGGGGAATTCCATGGACTCAAGGATGACCTGAGCTTTTTCATCGCAGAGAGTGTCGCCGGTGGTGGTCTTTTTCAGGCCGACCGCCGCGGCTATATCGCCGGAATATACTTCCTCGATATCTTCTCTGTGGTTTGCGTGCATCTGCAGGATGCGGCCCATACGCTCTCTGACGCCCTTGGTGGAGTTCATGACGGTCTTGCCTGTTTCGAGCATACCGGAGTATACACGGAAAAAGCTCAGCTTGCCGACGTAGGGGTCGGTCATGATCTTGAACGCCAGAGCGGAGAACGGGGCGCTGTCATCTGCGGATCTTGTCAACTGCTCGTCCGTCTTAGGGTCGGTGCCGACTATCGCGGGAACGTCCAGCGGAGAGGGCATATACTCTACAACGGCGTCAAGCAGCTTCTGCACGCCCTTGTTTTTGTAAGAAGTACCGCAGACAACGGGGACTATGTCCACATTGACGGTGGCTCTTCTGATAGCTTTTTTGATAAGCTCGGCAGGAACCTCTTCGCCTTCGAGATAAAGCTCCATTATCTCGTCGTCGTAATCGCTCACTGCCTCCAGGAGATTTGTACGATACTCCTCGGCAAGATCAAGCATATCGGCGGGGATCTCCTCGTCGCGCATGTCTTTCCCGAGATCGTCATAGTAGATACGCGCCTTCATATCCACAAGATCAATTATACCCCGGAAGGTGTTCTCCTTGCCTATCGGGAGCTGGATAGGAACGGCTCTGCACTTTAATCTGTCACGTACCATGTTAAGCACGTTGTAGAAATCCGCGCCGGTGATATCCATCTTGTTGACGTATATCATTCTCGGGACGCGGTAGTGGTCAGCCTGTCTCCACACCGTTTCCGACTGGGGTTCAACACCGCCCTTGGCACACAGGACAGTCACGCATCCGTCAAGCACTCGGAGAGAGCGCTCAACCTCTGCCGTAAAGTCCACATGGCCCGGAGTATCGATGATATTGATGCGGGTGTCACGCCAGAAGCATGTAGTGGCAGCGGAGGTGATGGTTATACCGCGCTCCTGCTCCTCTTCCATCCAGTCCATTGTGGCAGTGCCCTCATGGGTCTCACCGAGCTTGTAATTGACGCCTGTGTAGAAGAGAATTCTCTCCGTAGTCGTCGTCTTACCGGCATCGATGTGAGCCATGATACCAATATTTCTCGTGTTCTCAAGCGAATATTTTCTGGGCATAAAGGACTCCCGGTGTTATCACCATCTGAAATGCGCGAAGGCCTTGTTGGCTTCGGCATTCTTGTGCATATCTTCGCGCTTTTTGACGGATGCGCCGGTGTTGTTGACGGCGTCCATGATCTCGCCTGCAAGGCGCTCCTTCATCGTCTTCTCGCCGCGCTTGCGAGAGTACTCTACGAGCCAGCGCAGGGCCAGAGTCTGGCGGCGTGCGGGTCTGACCTCGATAGGAACCTGGTAGGTAGCACCACCGAGACGGCGGGCCTTGACCTCCAGTGCGGGCATGATGTTGTTCATTGCTTCATTGAAAGCATCAAGGGGCTCCTTACCGGTCTTTTCCTTGATGATGTCAAAAGCGTCATAAACGACCTTCTGAGCAACACCCTTCTTGCCATCGAGCATAACGCCGTTGACAAGCTTAGTTACCAGAACACTATTGTACATAGGATCGGGCAAAATTTCTCTTTTGGGAACATTACCTCTTCTGGGCACGTTGCTTCCCTCCTTCATTAAAAAATGGAATCACAGGTACTCAGACACTTGAAGAAGTGTCCGTTGCGCCCCGAGGTTTATCACATATATAGATAAACGACAGGGCAGAAGCTGCCGCTGAAGTCAGAAATTACTTCTTCTTTGCAGCCTTAGGTCTCTTCGCGCCGTACTTGGAACGAGCCTGCATACGACCGTTGACACCCTGAGCATCGAGGGTACCACGGATAATGTGGTAACGGACACCAGGAAGGTCCTTAACACGGCCGCCACGGATCATAACCACAGAGTGCTCCTGCAGATTGTGGCCTATACCGGGGATATAAGCAGTGACTTCGTAACCGTTGGTGAGACGAACACGGGCGATCTTACGGAGAGCGGAGTTAGGCTTCTTAGGAGTAGAGGTACGGACTGCCGTGCAGACGCCTCTCTTCTGGGGGGAGCTCAGATCTGTCTCCTTATTCTTCAGGGTGTTGAGACCCTTCTGCATTGCAGGAGAAGCGGACTTGAAGGTGACCTGCTCTCTGCCTTTCCTTACCAGCTGGTTAAAAGTGGGCATTGTTTTCCTCCTTTCTCAAAATATTCACAAAAAGCCCTGAAAACAAGGGGGCTTTTTGTGCAATTTTCGCATGGGCATAGTAATCCCCACGCAAAGAGTTATATTAGCATAATCAACAATTTTAGTCAAGGATTTTTGTTCAATAAAATTAAAAAATTTTCCCGATTCACCGTCTTTATCGTGGTAAATCGGGAAAATAGTTAATTATAGGGGAATTGCAGATGCATCTGCGATCATCCGGTACGACACGGTTTCGCAGCAAAACCCGCCGTTTAAGCCGCGACTTTTTTCAGCTCGAGCTCGGCGAGGCCGGCCTTATGGAGCGCTCTCGCGCCGATGAAGAGAATGGTCTGTCCGAAGATGTTCACCATCTCCGCCGCCCAGTTCATCATCGGATCGAGGAAGTCCTTTGTGGAGAGGTATCCCATTCCGAGAAGCGCCGCGAAGCCGAGCGCCATCAGCGGGACTATCCAAAGCTTCTTCAGCCTTGCGCCGAGAAACGCGAGCGATGCGAACAGCATCCCTATGCCGAGGCACATCATAGGGACGAACACCATCGTACCCGTGAACACGGCAGGCACCGCCGCCACGGAATACACGGCATTTCTGCCCTGCTTAAAGAAGAACATCGCAACGAGTGCCGCCGCCACGAGGAAGAAGCCCGTGGCCTGCATGGGCATGAAGCATTGGTTCAGCTTTTCGAAATCGCACAGTCCCGCTCCGTAGAGAAGCTTCCACGTGGCCTTATATATGCCCGCGGCGACTACCATGAAGGTTCCCGCCGAGAAGAGCGCAAACGCGCCCTTGCTCATCTTATTGTACAGATCTCTCTGCAGGGATATCGCCGAAAGCAGAAATAATACCACGGGAATAAAGTCTACCAATGCCATCGGAACGCTCATATGCTCTGTCCCCTTTTTTATTTTTACTTGGTCTTGCCCTTTTCCTTTGCACGCTTGTCGTTGATAATCTTCATCTCACGCTCGGTTATCTCCGTGACGCCGTTTTCCTTCGCCCATGCGACGCAGCCCTTGAGAGCCGTCGGGAGGAAGATGCGCGGCACATTCAGCATCAGCATAAGAGCGTCATCGGTGAAGTGGACGGTAGGGTCTGTTCTGTCGGCTGCGTAGCGGACAGAGGAGAGCGTTGCCTCGCGGATGGGAAGCATCTCCGGGATAAGGCGCGGCGTCTTCGCGAACCAGAAGTTCTTGCTGTCTCTGTAGCCGTGGCATATGAGAATGTCGGGCCACTTTTTGCCCTTTACGCCGTCAATTATATTCTGCCAGAGGTCGGGCTTCATGAGCACCTTGTCGATGCGCAGAATGAAGTGTGCGCCGTACTGACTGGTGATGCCGTTGAAGCTTCTGTACGGTCCGGGATATTCGCCGTCCTGCAGCTGGCGACCGCAGTCCTCATAGGCGTTCTCAAGGTCCTTCATCCATGTGCACTCAAACACCTGATATGCCTCGGAAACCACCTTGGGACGCTTGGGATCCTTGCCCTCCGGGTCACACAGTCCGTTTTCAAGGTTGAAGCCGAAATTCTTCATCTTTTCCTGCGGAGTATCACCGGGCCAGCTCTGAGCCACTATCTTCTTGTTGTAGCCTCTGCCTGCGGGCATATAGTTAAGGGCTACCTTGCTGGCGTTATTCAGAAGGTGCTGTGCGGTGTTGGAGGAGTTGCGGGCCTCAAGGATCATTGCGTAATAGCCCTTGCCGGCGATGTAATACGGGAAACACAGGGAGTAGGAGCCCACAGAGGTGGTCTTGCCGTCAGCTGCCAGAGTGGAAACGAGAACAGTTGCCATAGGGATATAAGAGCTGGTCTGATAGAAGTTGTCAACTATGCGCAGATCTTTGAATGAACTCATTATAATTCTCCTTTACTGTTTTTGTTGATGCTTTTTGAGTAGTTTAATTATACAGTTTCCTTTATTCTGCGTAAATACCCAATACTTCATATTGGTAGTATTAGCATACTGTTTTGGGAGTCAGGTGATGGGAAAATATGTAAAAAAACAGAGTGGGAGCGGCTGCACGTCCGCTCTTTTCGGAAAAGCTTATTCATAAATTCCATGCGCAATAATGCGCAGCACCATAAATGAAAGCCAAATGCACATGGGAATTTTTCGCATGCGTTTCGGTTGCCCCAGAAGGGGCGAGAAGCGGGTGCTGTATTAAAATTTTACTATGGAAGCTTCGCTTCCATAGTAAAACATCTGCAGATATTCCTCAAGGGTCACATCCAGCTCGTAGATCTCCTTCGCACAATCTTTTCCCACATAGCGATAATGCCAGGGCTCGTAAATGATGCCGGTGATATCGCTGGTGCCGTCAGGATACCTGAGAATGAATCCGTAGCGCCATGCGTTGTTCATAAGCCAGCGCTGTGTGGGCGTGTTCTCCTGCTCCTCGTTAAGGTAGGGATAGCCGTAGTCGATGATGTCCACCGCAAGGCCCAGCTGATGTTCGCTGGTGCCGGGGACTGCCACCACCTTTCCGGCCTCCTCCTCGGCGATCTCCGGGTCAACTCCGTCTTCATAGATGAGGCGCTCGATCTTGTTGTCAAACAGTGCCTGCTGCTTTTCCCATGTGCGGAAGCCGGAACAGACATAAGGCTGACAGTTGGCCTCGAAGCAGTCGTTGAGCATCCGGTTGAGATCGTCATAGATGGCCATTCCCACCCATACCTCGTCATAGAGGAAGGTTGTGTCGCAGGAATAGTCCTCCGGCAGAGGATTCCACGGGTTCACCAGAGTGAGAAGTGCATTCCTCGGTCTGGGAGTTGGCGAAGGCTCGGGGGTAGGCTCCGGTGTGGGCTCAGGGGTAGGCTCCGATGTCGGAACGGGAGTGGGCTCCGGAGTGGGGACAGGAGTTGGCTGAACAACCTGAATTGCATATTCAAATGCTTGCTCGAAGGAAAAGCCGTCTGTATTCAATAATGTGAAGATGCCCACCAAAAGTATGAGCATCACAATGAGCACGGCAACAAGCCCCACTCGTCCGCCCTGTTTCATCTGCATACTCTTTCCTCAGAAATTGATTATTCCCAGATGCTCGAGGAGTATCTTAAGTCCGATACCTATCAGAATGATGCCGCCGACAAACTCAGCCTTAGCTTTGAACCTGAGCCCGAAATAGTGGCCTATGTATATTCCCAGCGCTGACAGCAGGCAGGTGGTAACGCCGATAAGGCTCGCCGCCGGTACGATGTCGACAGACAGGAACGCAAAGCTGATTCCCACAGCCAGAGCATCGATGCTGGTGGCAACTGCCATGAGAAACATGGTCTTCACCCCGAAATCATCACTCTGCTCGTCCGGCTCGCCGAATGCCTCCTTTATCATGTTGCCTCCGATAACAGCCAACAGCACAAATGCGATCCAGTGGTCGATGCTGGTAATAAGGCTCTCGAAGCGTATGCCCAACAGCCAGCCCAGCAGGGGCATCAATGCCTGAAAGCCTCCGAACCATACACCCGCAAGAACGGCATGCTTCGGCTCCAGATCCCAGACGCTCAGTCCCTTGCAGACCGACACGGCAAAGGCATCCATGCTCAGACCAACGGCAATAAGCAGCAGCTCAACAAATCCCATAGTACAGACTCCTAAAAATCTTGAATAGATGCAATATATGGCGTATAATAGCTATAGATATTAGTATAAGAACGGTGAAAAGTCAAGGCGAACAGCCCGAATAAATGCGGAAAGGACAATCATAATGGAAGAAGTCTATCAGCTCCTGAAAGAAGCCGGCACCTATTTTCTGGCCACCGATGAAGACGGCCAGCCCCGTGTGCGCCCCTTCGGCACTGTGAACATGTATAACGGCAAGCTCTATATCCAGACCGGGAAAAGCAAGGCCGTCTCCCGTCAGCTCCACAAAAATCCCTGTCTGGAGATCTGCACCATGATCGGCAATGAGTGGCTGCGCATCGAGGCAAAGGCCGTTGAAGACGATGACCGGGATGCCAGAGTGAGTATGCTGGAGGCATACCCTCAGCTCAAGGCCATGTACTCCCCTGATGACGGCAACACAGAGGTCTGGTATCTGCGACATGTGACCGCCACCCTCTATT
>DCGN01000035.1 GCA_002315275.1 Clostridiales bacterium UBA1777 | reverse complement strand
AGAACGCCTCCTGCGAGTTCAATGTTGAGACGCTTATGCCGACCTACAGACTGCTCGTGGGCATACCGGGCAAATCAAACGCGTTTGCGATATCCAAGCGCCTCGGCCTCGGCGATTATATCATAGAGGACGCGAAGGGGCGCGTGAGCATGGAGAGCGCGAGCTTTGAGGCAACTATCGAAAAGCTCGAGCAGACAAGGCTTCTGCTTGAAAAGGAGAGAACGGAGGCCGCTGTCAAGCTCCGCCAGGCTGACGAGAATGCAAAGAAGTCCGCCATGCTGAGAGCTGAGCTTGAGGTCAGACTCGAGAAGGCTGACCTCAAGGCGAGGCGCGATGCCGAGCGCATTATCCAAGAGGCGAGAGATACGGCCGAGAGCGTTTTCGCCGAGCTTGACGATATGAAGAAGCGCTCGAACGACGAGGAAAACGCAAAGGATATCAACGAGGCGAGAAGCGAGCTTCGCAGGAGGCTCAATACCGCGGCCGATACGCTGATACCGGAGAAAGCCCCTGAACCCGACGAGGTATCCGCAAGAGCGATCAAGGTCGGCGATATCGTAAAGATCAAGTCCATGGGCATGAAGGCCACCGTCACCGAGATATCGGATGACAGAGTGCTTACGCTGAGGGCGGGAGTCATGAACGTCACCGCGAAGGAGAATGAGGTGCTTCTGCTTGAGGGCGAAAAGAATAAGGAAGCGAAAAAAACCGTCAGCACGGGCGTAACACTTCGCGCTGCCGCCGCTCCGACAGAGGTGGATCTGCGCGGGATGGAGGCTGTTGAGGCTGTTGCCGTGGCAGAGCAGTTCATCGACAACGCCGTGATGGGGAAGCTCACAACGATAAGAATAATCCACGGAAAAGGTACCGGAGTTCTCCGCGCCGCAGTCCAGCAGATGCTGAGAAAAAACAAAGCTGTAAAATCATTCCGTTTAGGCAGATACGGAGAAGGAGAGACCGGTGTGACCGTTGTCGAACTGAAGTAAATTCAGCTTTGAGCGTGCGTAAATAATGGTAAAATCAACGAAATGGTCGAAATGAGTTGACTATACCGCGAAAATTTGATAAGCTATATTCAACCCAAAGTCTATTTTCAAATATTGTGAGGAGTGGCGAGTATGATAACCAAAGAGGTAGTTATCAATAATCAGGTAGGTCTTCATGCAAGACCCGCAACGTTCTTTATCCAGAAGGCCAACGAATTCAAGAGCAGCATCTGGGTTGAAAAGGAAGAGCGTCGTGTCAACGCCAAGAGCCTTCTTGGCGTACTCTCTCTTGGCATTGTTAAAGGCACTGCGATCACCATCATCGCCGATGGAGCAGACGAGGATGAGGCCATTGCAACTCTTTCTGAGCTGATCGACTCCGATTTCTCTGAATAATAGCTTATATCTCATGGACTATAGGGGCGTGTTTGGCACGCCCCTATTTCTGATTTTTGCATAACGGAGAATTTTGCATATGGCTCAGGAGAAGAAGGGCATAATTGAAATGCTCATCTGCGCTATGCTTTGGAGCATAGCGGGCATATTTATTAAATTCATCCCGTGGAACGGCTTCGCCATTGCGAGTATGCGCAGTCTGATCGCGGGTATAACCATGCTAATATACATATTCGCATCGGGCAGAAAGATCATTATCAACAAAAAAGTTATCGTTTCCGGCGTTCTGACAAGCTGCGGTTATATCTGCTTCGTAGTGTCAAATAAGCTCACAACGGCAGCAAACGCAATAGTCCTGCAGTTTACCTCGCCTGTTTTTATTGTTGTTCTGTCGGCTATACTTTTCAAAAGAAAGATATCCCGCGCCGATATGATCACGGTTATATGCACAATGATAGGTATAACGCTGTTCTTTATAGATCAGATGTCGGGCGGAACGATGCTCGGTAACTTCATTGCAATTCTTTCCGGCCTCCTGATGGCGAGTATGTTTATTACTGTGGGCAATCTGCCAGGCGATGAGCGCTTTAGTGCTGCTCTGATGGGGCAGACGTTTACTTTCCTTGTGGGGCTTCCGTTCGTTATTGCGACGAGGCCGGAGCTTTCGCTCGTGCCCGTGCTCAGCATATTGACGCTCGGCATATTCCAGCTCGGTATTTCGTATGTTCTGTATATTAAAGCCTCGATGACGTGCCCTCCGCTTGCATGCTGCCTGCTCGCCGCTGTAGAGCCTATGCTGAACCCCGTGTGGGTAGCTATCTTTGACGGAGAGCGCCCGGGCAGATTTGCGCTCGTAGGCTGTATAATAGTTGTATTCTCCGTCACCATTTGGTGCGCACTTTCAAAGGAATCGGATAAAAAAGCAGATGCTTGAAACATTAAACCAAAAAGCGAATAATTTGCCTCAGCTCCCCGGCGTTTACATCATGCTTGATGCCGAGGGGCAGGTCATATATGTCGGCAAGGCCAAGAAGCTCAAGAACAGAGTCACGAGCTATTTCCGCGGCGAGCATCTGCCGAAGGTAGCGGCCATGGTCGAAAAGGTGGCGGATTTTAATGTGATCGTCGCTTCAAGCGAGTTTGAAGCGCTCATCCTCGAAAATTCGCTTATCAAGAAGCATATGCCTCACTATAATATCCTACTGAAGGATGACAAGGGCTACCCGTTCATAAGGGTGGACATGAGAAAGCCGTATCCTGTTATGACGATAGCAAGCAGAGCGGAAAAGGACGGCGCGCTGTATCTTGGACCGTTCGGCGGCAGGGGCACGAGCAAGGAAATAATCACAACAATAGAAAAAGCTCTCCTTTTACCGGATTGCTCGCGGGTGTTTCCGCGTGATATCGGCAAGGCAAGGCCGTGCCTCAACCACCACATGGGTGTGTGCGCAGGCTGGTGCATGGCAGGGCCCTCTCAGGCGGATTATTATAAGACTATGGAGGAAGCACTCCTTATACTGCAGGGAAAGAGCGGGGAGCTTGTCTCTCAGCTGCGCGAAAAGATGGAGCAGGCGGCAGAGGAGCTTCGCTTTGAGCGCGCCGCCGAGATAAGAGACAGGCTGCGCGCCGTGGAGAACCTTGCAAACAAGCAGCGCGTGATCGCAACGGCGTATGCCGATACAGATGCGATAGGCTTCTTCCGCGGAGCGAGGAGCTGCTTCGTCGTGCTCCATTTCGTAAACGGAGATCTGTCGGGCAAGGACGTCGAGATGCTTGACGAGCCGCTCGAGGACGATGGAGAGGCGATATCTGCTCTCGTGCGGCAGTATTATGCGGCTGCGCGCGGCGCATGGCCGAGGCTTATTCTGCTTCCGTGCGAGCTTGAGGATGCTGAGGCTGTCTCGGAGATGTTCACTGAGCAGGCCGGAAGAAGAGTATACGTAGAGACCCCGAAAAGAGGGGATAGGGCGCGCCTTACGGAGGCAGCTGTCATCAACGCGCGCGAGGAGATACAGCGCAGGACTACTCAGGCGCAGAGGAGATCAAAAACGCTTGAGCTTCTGCAGAAGCTTCTGGAGCTTGAGGCCTTCCCTGCGAGAATAGAGGCGTTCGATATATCAAACCTCAAGGACAGCGGAATAGTTGCAGCGATGACGGTCCATCAGGACGGTAAGCCTCTGAAACGCGATTACCGGAAGTTCCGCATTACCGATCTGCAGGCTCAGGATGACTATGCGAGCATGCGTCAGGCTGTGTATAGGCGGTTCAAGCACTATGCCGACGGGGACGAGAAGTTTGCCCCGCTTCCGGATCTTCTTTTGATTGACGGCGGCGCTGAGCATGCCGCGGTTGCAAAAGAGGCCGCAAACAGCCTCGGTATCGATGTTCCCATATACGGTATGGTCAAGGATGACAGACACAGAACACGCGCTCTGATCACACCGGAGGGACGGGAGATAGGCATATCGGGCAATCAGGCGATATTCTCCATGATAGGCAATATTCAGGAGGAAACGCACAGATCGGCCATTGAGTATCAGCGCTCGCTGAGAACCGAGGCGTACGGCTCATCGCTTGACAAGATAAGCGGAGTGGGGCCGAAAAGACGGGATGAGCTAATTAAGGCATTCAAGTCCGTTAAGGCGATAAGTGCGGCTTCCCTCGAACAGCTGGAGGCTGTCATACCGCGCAGCACTGCAAAGGCGGTATATGACTATTACCGCGAGGAGGAACACAAATGAGAGTGATTACCGGGTCTGCCAGAGGCCGCAGACTGAAAACACCCGAAAATTATGATATCAGGCCTACGACAGACAATGTTAAAGAGGCGTTATTTAACATCCTTCAGTTTGACCTTGAGGGAAGAAGAGTGCTTGACCTGTTCGCAGGCACGGGTCAGCTCGGAATCGAGTGCCTCAGCCGGGGTGCAAAGGAAGCCGTGTTTGTCGATGAGAGCAGAGAGGCAGTAAAGATAATCAGAGAAAACCTAAAGACCTGCGGTTTCAGCGCGCCGGTAATGCAGCAGAACTCGCTCGGCTTTCTTGAGCATTGCGGAAAGTTTGATATTATCTTCATTGATCCTCCCTATGACGCCGATTTGTATGGAAAAGTGTTGAATTTAATCAATTCGGTTGACATATTGTCGGAGGGTGGTATAATAATCTGTGAAGCGAGAAAAGAAAAAGAGCTGCCGGATATGACGGCGCCTTATTCTAAGCTCAAAGAGCGTTGCTATGGGAAGGTAAAGCTCTGCATATATGTGAGAGATTAAATTTGGGAGGCAAGAGAATGGAAAACAACGATGTAATAGAGCTGCTCGATATTCTTTACAGCATGGTAAACGATGCATGGGGCGTTCCCCTCGGAAACGATAAGTGCATCATAGAGCGCGAGAAGGCAATTGAGATCATTAACGATATCAAGTCATGCCTGCCCAATTCCATAGCGGAGTCCAAGCGCCTTGTCTCCGCAAGAGATGAATTTATCGGCAATGCAAAGCGCGAGGCTGAGGCACTGAGAAAGAATGCCGAGGATAAGGCAAGAGCAATGGTCGAAGAGCAGGAGATCGTCCGCCAGGCCAGGGCACGCAGTGCAGAGATGATAAGCTCTGCCGAGGCAAAGTCCAGAGAGGTTCGCCGCGCTACCAGCGCATATGTCGAGGATATAATGCGCCGCACCGAGGACAGCGTCAATGCCGCGCTTAAGACTCTTCAGAACTCCCATGATGCTCTCAGAAACGCCGGCATAGTTCAAGACGAAAAGAAAAAGCCCGCAGTTAAGTCCGTCGCCGAGAAGACAGAAAAGACTGAGGAAGAGAAGTAAACCTTTGTAAACCGAATAACGAAAATAGCAGCTCTGTACGGAGCTGCTATTTTCGTTATTACTACATATAAAAACCTCTCCCTGCGGATGCAGGGAGAGGAAACATCAGATCATGTTTTGAATTTTAAGTGGGTAATCAGCGTGCTGCGATTGCCATCTCGAGGATGTCGGTGTAGCCGTTAGCGGTTGCATTCTCGTTCCAGTAATCGGTGAAGCGCTCGGTGATGACCTTGAGCTCATCGTCGCTGTAGTTGTAAACAGTGCAGCCCTTGTCAAGCAGCTCCTGCTTGAAGCCCTCAGCGAGCTCGTTGGTGGTGCGGCTTGCCTGACCAAACACTTCGTTGTAGATGGCGGTGATGGTAGCCTGATCTTCAGCGGAGACCTTTGCCCATACATCCTGGTTGAAGAGCATGGTCATGTTAGCAGCCATGTGGTTGGACTCGACCATGTGAGTTGCTTCCTCGTAGAAGGAGTTCAGAATGAACTGCTCGTAAGAGGTCTCGCAAGCATCGACAACACCGGTCTGGAGAGCGGTGTAGAGCTCAGAGAAAGCAAGAGGAGTGGGGGTGAAGTTCAGACGGGTGAGGGTCTGGACATAGATGTCAGCCTCGGGGGAGCGGATAACAACGCCGGTGCAGTCATCCATGGAGTTGATCTCGGGCTTGCAGAGGATCTCACGGAAGCCGTTGAAGATCCAGCCCATGACGTACATGTTGGTCTTCTCAGCAACGACATCTGCCAGCTTCTGGCCGACTTCGCCGGTGGTGAGCTTTTCCCAAGACTCAAAGGAGCTGAACAGCATGGGGAGAGCGAGGAGGTTGAGTTCGGGAGCGTACTCAACCATGAGGGAAGCGTCGTTCATGGTAGCATCAAGCTGACCAAGCTCAACAGCCTCGATCATCTCAACGAGGGTACCGAGCTGACCGTTGGAGTAGATCTCGAACGTTACGCGGCCTTCGGTTGCCTCAGCGACCTTATCTGCCCAATTCTGCATTGCAACACCGAGGGTGGTGTCTTCTGCAAGACCGTAGCCGACCTTGATAACGACGGGATCTGCAGCGGGAGCTTCAGCAGCGGGGGCTTCTGCGGCAGGTGCTGCAGCAGCGGGAGCTTCAGCAGCGGGGGTTTCCTTAGCACCGCAGCCTGCGAACAGGCAGACACACATTACGATGGCAAGGAGCATTGCGATTGTCTTCTTCATTTGGTTTTCCTCCTAAAAGATTTTTATAGTGATATAATCACGTACAGAAATTATTGGGTGCTCCTAACTGAGAGCAGGGAAAATCAGAACAGATTGGGCAGAACCGTAACGATCTCAGGCACGAAGATTATGAGCACGCAGAGCAGGCACATGCTGAGAACGAAGGGGATAACGGGCTTGACACAATCCTTAAGGGGAACATTCGCTGTTCCGGATACGATGAAGAGGAGTGCGCCGACAGGAGGAGTAAGTCCGCCGGTCAGAGTTGCGAGGATGAAGATCATGGAGAACTGCATCATGTCAAGACCGAATGCCTTTGCAATAGGCATAAGGATCGGGACAAGGATAAGCATAGAGGCTGTGCCGTCTATGAACATACCGGCAATGAGCAGAACAACGATGATCATCAGATAGAACACTACATAGTTTGTAGCGTTGTTTGCAAAGAAGTTGGAAAGAACGGTGGTGAGGCCGTTTCTGGTGAGCATGTAGCCGAGGCCGTTGGACATGATGATGATGGCCATCGGGCCGGCAGCACCGAGAACGGACTCCTTCATGCATTTCCAGAAGCCCTTGAAGGTGAGCTTACGGGTAATGATACCGTAGATAATACCGTAGACAGCGCCGATAACGCCGGCCTCGGTTGCGGTGCAGATACCTGCAAGGATGGAGCCGATAATAATAACGGGGAGAACAAGTGCGGGAATGGAAACGAGAACGCTCTTACCGAGAGCCTTGCCGCCCTTGAACTTATGCTTGGGCAGATCGTGCTTCTTGGCATAGATACTGGAAATAACGCAGTATGCAACAGCAAGGATGATGCCGGGTATATAACCTGCAACGAACATCTTACCGACGGACATACCGGTCATATTGCAGTAAATAACCATTGCGATGCTGGGCGGGATGATTGGGCCGAGGCCGCCGGATGCGGCGACTATGGAAACTGCCATACCGCCGGAGTAGCCTTCCTTCTGGAGAGCGCCGGTGGAGATGGAGCCGATAGCAGCGGCGGAGGCGTTTGCGGAGCCGGTAATTGCAGCCATAAGAGCGCCTGCAACGATAACGGCATGAGCAAGACCGCCGCGGACCCAGCCTATGACGGTGTTGGCAAAATCGACCAAAACGTCGACAATGCCGACCTCACTCATCAGCTGACCGCAGAGCATGAAGAACGGAACTGCAAGGAGTGCAAAAGAGTCAGATCCGGAATAGGCCTTCTGAGCAAAGACTATTGCATCAACGGTGGGATCCAACAGGATAGCGAGCATCGTGACGCAGCTCATAGCCATTGCTATTGGGAAGCCGATAAAGATCATCACGAAGAAAGAAATGGCAATTATGGCAATCATCAGGCTTTATCCTCCTTCTTGGCTTTGCCTTCCTTGAACATGGCAACGAACTGCTCAAGAAGCTGAGAGACCATTACCCAGAAGGTAAGAACTGCGGAAACAGTCTGAGCGCCGTACAGGCAGTAGTAAGGAATTCTTACGCCCGTAGTCATCTTTTGGAATGTTCCTGCGATAAGAGCGGTGGAACCCTTGAACCAGAATACTGCGAAGCAAACGATCGCAAGATCGATAAGGATACGCACAAGGTGATAGGGGACACCTTTGATTGATTCAAGGAGAAGGTCAAATGCCATAAAGTCTTTGCGGTTGAAGAGACAAGGGATACCCAGCATCATCATCCATATGAAGATGAAACGGCAGAGCTGCTCAGACCACAGAAGCGGCTTGCCGAAGCCATAACGCCATATGACCTGCATCACAATGAAGACAATGATGCAAGTAATCATGGCACCAAGCAGCTGGGTAACACCCTTGATGAGAGTATCGAGAATTTTTCTGTTTAGTCTCACGGATGTACCTCCTATTGTTTTTTTCTCAGATCACCTGCGCACTGAGTGATCAGGTTCAACGCGCAGGTTGATCTGAGCGGGGGATATTCAGCTTATTACCAGACGGAGACGACCTCGTCCATCAGTCTCAAGCGCTCTTCGCCGGTGCCGATCTTGTCCTCCCAGGGGATGAAGGAAGGAGAAATGCCGGCATCTGCCCACTTCTCGGGGACAGCGTGGGTCTCGACCTCGGGAGGAAGAACAGGAGCTTCTTCGACCATGGGGTCTTCGTTGTAGCAGAAGAGAACGTTCTCGTTGATACCGAGGATCTGATACTTGTCGCCGCCGAAGGTGCGCTCTTCCTGAAGTGCATAGTGGAAGAAGCAGTATCTCTGGATGCGGTTGGGCTTGAGCTGGCCTATCTTACCAAGGTGCTTGGAGACAGGAGCCTTGCGCTGCCAATGCTCAAGAGAAGCGGGAGCGTTGAAATGGAAGACGTCCATGAGGGGGACATACTTGCGGGCCTTCTCTGCGCCGGGCCAGCTCTCAAGGAGCTTGGTCGCGGTGGGAAGTGCGCAGCAGGGGCAGACCTCTGCATCGTCGATAACTTCCATGTATACGAAGACATGCTGCTTCCAATTGAAAACGGAAATGCCGAGCATCTTGCCGTCATCAACGAACTTCTTTGCCTCTGCGGCATCAGCTGCTGCAGCTGCCTTGAAGGCTTCAACGTTCTCGGGGAGAACAGCTGCGCGGTAGAGCTTGCGTGTAACAGTCTTACCCATTGTAATATCTCCTATAAATTAATGTTTAAAGGAATCAGTCGTTCCAAGCGAGGGGGTGGTTGGAGAAGGTGTACTCAACAGCCTTTGCGCCGCCTTCAAGCTGGTTGACATTTTTGAAGCCGGTGACGCAGGTGCCGACTGCGGGATGGTTGACTGCCCATGCCATTGCCCAGTTTGCGGGAGTGATGTCGGAGGGGAACTCGTTGCCGATAATGTCGATAGCCTTTGCGATACGCTGCTGGGTGACTTCTTCGCTGTAGTAGTAGGAACGAACGTCACGAGCCTCGAACTTTGCGCCGGGCTTGTACTTGCCGGAGAGGTAGCCCTGTGCCAGAGGAACGCGAGCCATAACGCCCATGTCAACGCTCTCGCAGAACTTGAGGGTGCCGTCCTTGCCGGGGCCGTTGTCAAGTGCGTTGTAAACCATCATGACGACGTCGCAACCGAAGGTGTCAGCCATCTCGCTGTGCTTGAGGGTGTTGGTACCGCCGAGGGACAGACCGTAGCAGCCGATCTTGCCTTCAGCCTTTGCCTTGTCGAGCATGGTCCACAGCTCGTCGTTAGCGATCTTGTCGGTGGGAGCGGAGTGCATGAGGTAAATGTCAATGTGATCGGTGCGGAGAGCACGGAGAGAATCCTCGAGCTGACCCTTGACAGCCTCGGCGGAGAAGTCGCAGACGACGGTGTCTTCGGTGACGCCGGTTCTGTAACGGCCGAACTTGGTGGAGATGACCCACTTGTCACGGTTGCCTTCAAGAACCTCGCCGATCATATGCTCGGAGAGATGGTTGGGGCCGTAGCCTGCAGCGGAGTCGATCATGTTGAAGCCGAGCTCGCTTGCGCGATCAAGAATGCTCTTGACCTCGTCGACGGAGAAGTCCTTGCCCCAGTCGCCGCAATACTGCCAGGTGCCGAGACCGATGGGGGAGACCTTAAGATTGGTTCTGCCTAATCTGCGATAATTCATAGTGTGATTCCTTTCTGATAAAAAAGTTTTTTTACTCAAAGCGCGGTCCTTCCGCGTATGATAACAAAAATTAACAGCGGGAAAGCTGCTTCTCGACAGCCGAAAATGGCAAAGAAGAGGAAATACCTGCCCTATTCCCGAATTTCATGATTATTATACATGATAATATTTATTCTTGAAATATACAATTTTCATCTTTCATGCATAATAATAACTAAAAATAGAGACCCGCACAAAAAATAGGGGGACGATTTTGTGCACCATGCACAACTAAATGAAGTTTTTCGGGAGCGCCTAACCTCGTACACATTAAGGCAGTAAAATAGTACTATATCAATTTAGTACATAATTATATCGCGGGTAGAGGAGCGAGGAGATACAAAATAATCCGGAGTTGTGAGTGATGGATTTTTAGCAGGAGACGACATCCGGCAAGAAACGGACTCTACCATATCCGATGATGATGTAAAATACAGATAACATATTTAAACAGTTTTTGTTCTATAGTATAGAGGCCCGTTTATAATAGACTATGTACTCTCTTTTGATTTGAATTGTCATGATTATTCAGTAAGTCGAATAATATTGCTTATTTTTACTTGGCAAAAAAAATTGGTAAAATATATTTTTTACGAAAAATATGCTGCAATAACGTAAAAAATACTATTTATTTCAATTATTTATACCGATTTTACTGGAATCAATAAAGTACAGCAAAAAATGTTCTTGACAAGCTATTAAATATATGTAATATTCATGTTAGATTAAACATTAATATAACAGTCAAGGCAATATCATGCAGAATCAATGCAATAAAGAACCGATCGCAAGGGATATGCACTTTAAGTAAGAATAATAAAAAATATAAACCGATAATGATAGGAGGAAAAAATATGGATTTGTGCAATGACAAGCTGTCTGAGTCGCTCGGAAATGTAAGCCCTGTGATCAACCGATGCTTCTACACACGCAAAAGCGCAATGCCCGATGAGTACAAGAAGCGCGTTACCAGATGCTATGAGCTCGAGTATATCCCGTGGGGCGAAGGCTATATCGTTGCAAACGGGAAAAAGCTGCCCGCTCAGGCAGGTACGGTCTTCTTCAGAAAACCCGGCATAGAGATCCAGGGCTTCCTGCCGTACTCTTCGTACGGTATCCTGCTTGACTCTATCCCGATCGACGATCTTCCGGAGTCGGTGCTGTTTACTCAGCCTCATGCCGTTCAGGCGCTGTTTCAGGACGTATATAAGTACTACCTCTCGAATGATCCTTTAGATCAGCTTCGCATGAAGGCGGATGTTTACAACATTATATATTACATCCTCAAGTGCGAGCGCTTTGAGAACAACCCCGCGGGGCAGGCTGCACTTCAGTATCACGCGGACAGATTCGAGCACCTCACAGAGTACATCGAGAAGAATCTTTCCCGCCAGATGACGCTCAACGAGCTTGCTCAGGAGTGCAGCATAAGCCCGGGATTCCTTTGCAGACTGTTCAAGCAAAGTCACAACGAGACACTCTTTTCCTATATAAATGAGTGCCGAATTACCGAAGCAAGGCGGCTTCTGATCGAGACGAACAGACCTATCAAGGATATATGCGTAAGTTGCGGATTTGAGAACGAATCGTATTTTTACAGGACTTTCAAGCGCAAAACGAGACTTTCCCCCGCAAGCTACAGAAGGATGCACCGTCAGCCGTTCACGGATGAGACCGAATAAGCAGCATATGCCGAATGCAGGTAATATTGTGCATATAATGATAATTTTCTTTCTTTAAGATATTTAATTTCAGAGTAAAATGGTATATGGCTCAAATGGCAAAAACTTTTTACAAAGTAAAAATAAAAAACGGAGGAAAAACAAATGATAGGTTTCGAAATCAGAGGCAAAGAAAACGTTGGTCTGCGCTATGACCTTCCCATGCCCAAGCTGCACATGAACGAGGTTCTCATCAAGATCAAGTACTGCGGCATCTGCGGCTCCGATACTCACCAGTATCACACCGGCATTCAGCTCCAGAGCGGCGGCAAGCCCTACGTTCTCGGCCACGAGATCGTCGGCGAGGTCGTTGAGATCAACTGCGACAGCAAGCTTCCCTACAAGGTAGGCGATTGGGTCGTCGGACGTCCGTTCTTCAACTGCGGCGTGTGCGACAACTGCCGCAACGGCCGCGAGAGCATCTGCGAGGGCGGCATCAAGCTCATGACTCTTGCCGATGAGGGTAACGGCGGCTACGCAGAGTATGCAAAGCTCCCCGCAAAGGTCTGCTTCCCCATCAATGACGATGTTGACCGTACCATCGCTGCACTGACCGAGCCTCTCGCAGTCGCAGTGTATGACGTTCGTGAGTCCGGCATGCAGCCCGGCGATACCGTCCTCTGCTCCGGCGGCGGCGTTATCGGCGGCATCATCGCTTGCTACTGCCGTTACCTCGGCGCAAAGAATGTTGTTGTTACCGCAACCAACGCAAACCGCCGTAAGTGGCTGGAAAGCCTCGGCTTCAAGACTGTCAATCCCAGAGACCCCGACTGCGAGGATCAGCTCAAGGCTCTCAACGGCGGCAAGCTCTATGACGTCACCTTCGAGTGCTGCGGCGCTCAGGACAGCTACAAGCTCTGCACCAACATGACTCGCCGCGGCGGTACGTTCATGTTCGTCGGCGTAACGACCGAGATGCGCGAGATTTACGTTCGCCATATTCTCGTTTACCAGATGACCGTTAAGGGCGTCAACATGTACGAGACCAAGGACTTCTACAAGGCATATCAGATAGTCAACAACCACGAGATGGACGAGGATTTGTCCAAGTTCGTTACCGACATCTTCCCGCTTGAGCAGGCTTATGACGGCTACATGAAGGCAATGAGCAAGGACGGCAGCCAGGTCAAGGTCCTTCTTGACTGCGAAGTCAAGCATTGATCGGAGGCCTTCGAATGAAGATAGTCATAGCTGCCGACAAGGGCGGATTTGATCTCAAGGAAATCGTTATGGCGCACCTGCGTGCCAAGGGCCACGAGGTTGTCGATGTCGGCATGACCGATAAGAACGTTTTCAAGTGGTGGCATGAGGGATGCGAGGACGCTCTCAAGGTTCTGAAGGCCGGAGATGCTGAGAATGCGATTCTCATCTGCGGCTCAGGCGCAGGAATGGCAATGCTCGCCAACAAGCACGAAGGCGTTTTCGCCGTGGCTTGCGAGAGCACCTATACCGCACGCCTTGCAAAGCAGTTTCTCGGCGCAAACGTGCTCACAATGGGCGGATACGTTGTTGGTCAGGGACAGGGCTGCATGATAGCCGATACCTTTATTGAGACGAAGTTCGCCGAGGGCGAGACCCCCGAGCGCGTTGAATACCTCACCGGTCAGCTCAACGATCTGCGCGAGATGGATCGCAAATGCTTTGAATAAGGAAGGAATTTGAATATGGAAAACCTGCTTAAAGAATATCAGATAGCTCACGTGGGTTATATCACCGAGGATCTGGACAAGGTCGTTGCGCGTCTTACCGAGCTTTACGAGATAGATGACTGGTACGTTTTCGAGTGGACTCCCTCCCGCGTATGGTACAAGGGCGAGAACCGCAGCGACTACCGTCTGAAAATCGCTCTGTCCCTCCCTGCTACCGGCGAGGGCACACGCTTCGAGGTAATCCAGCCTCTCACCGAGGGCCTGCACAAAGACTTCCTCGATGCCGGCACTCAGACCATCAGCCATATTTGCCATGTCGTTAAGGACTTTGACGCTGCTGTCAAGCAGTTCCTCGATAACGGCTGCGAGCTCATTTTCGAGTCGGAGTATACTGATAATATCCGCGGCTACCGCCGCTGCCACTACATCTACGACCCCATCATGAACAACATGGTCGAGATCGCAGAGATACCCTATTTCAGAAACGAGAAGGGAGAAAGAATATGAGTCTTTTAAAGGACATTCCGATGCAGCATGCGGGTTATCTCGTAAAGGATCGCGATGCAGCTGTTGCACATCTTGAAAAGCTTTACGGTGTTACCGGTTGGAAGTTCGTTGAATACAAGCCCATGAGCACCAAGTGCTACGGCAAGCCGTTCGAAGGCTACTATGTCAAGGCTGCTGTTCACCCCTCTATCGACGGCTGCGGCATTGAGATAATACAGCCCGTTTCCGGCGGTCTGCACATGGATTTCTTCACTCGTGACCATGATTCCATCAACCATATCTGCCATAAGCCCAACGATTATGAGCTTTGGATAAACAAGTTCATCGATAAGGGCTGCGAGCTGGTATTTGAGGCTGAGATGGAGGATGACGTGCTCGGTTACCGCCGCTGCGGCTACGTTTACGATCCCGTCCTGCGCACGGTCTTTGAATTTGCAGAGATCCCTCACTTCCGCAACAAGAAGTGATAAAACAAAACTAATTTCAACAGGAGATTATAATCATGACACTTTCTGAAGCAAGAAAGAGCATAATTTATGCTCGTAGTGAAGCAGATTTTAAGGCTGCTGCAGAAAAGATGTTCGATGAGGGCGATGTCGCCGTCATTTCCGAGCTGTTCATCGACCTCCAGTCCCGCCTGACTGCATGGGTTCTCGATAAGGTAGTTCCCGCAGCAGAGAAGGAAGCAGTCGTTGACAAGTGCGAAGCAGTTCTCAAGGCAAAGGGCGAGACCGCTCTTCTCCGCGAGGCAAAGAAGGAAGTCGCTTCCATCGCG
>DCGN01000046.1:3532-5702 GCA_002315275.1 Clostridiales bacterium UBA1777 | reverse complement strand
AACGGGGGGATGGGAGGCGACGGGGATGCGGACTCGCTCGGCGGTGCCTCGCTCATCCCTACGGGGCGGTGCTGTTATCATCTATATCCTAAAGCAAAAGGGCCGCTTTTGCAAGCGGCCCTTGGAAATATTATGAGATTTACTTTGCGGCTCTGCGGGCCTTGATGGCGGCTATCATAGCGTCGCACACCTCGTCCATATCGCCGACGATGCCGTAGTCGCAGTAGTTGAAGATCTGAGCGTCCTCGCGCTTGTTGACGGCGATGGACAGGTCAGCCGTGAC
Organism: Clostridiales bacterium UBA1777; assembly: GCA_002315275.1. Classification (GTDB taxonomy): domain Bacteria; phylum Bacillota; class Clostridia; order Oscillospirales; family Oscillospiraceae; genus Limivicinus. The sequence continues at coordinate 5,419 of DCGN01000046.1, read as the reverse complement.
ACCTGCGATGTGGTTGACGGCACCGGAGACACCGAACGCAATGTACAGCTTCGGCTTGACCATGACGCCGGACTGGCCAATCTGCAGCTTGTACGGCAGGATCTCGCGGTCAAACAGCGGGCGGGTGCAGCCGAGCTTGCCGCCGAGCAGAGAGGCGAGCTCCCTGTAGCGGGCGAGGCAGCCCTCGTTCTTCAGGCCGTTGCCGACGCATACGATGACCTCGGCGTTGGCAATGTCGAGCTCGGGGTCGAAATCGTCTGCCATGAAGTCAAGCAGCTTCGTGCGGATGAGCTCCACGGGGAAGTCGATCTGCTCGGTGATGACCTCAATATTCTCCTTGCGGCCGGTCGGAGCGTACTTGAACGTGCCCGGGCGGATCGTGCCGACCTGAGGACGCATCACGGGGACGGTGATGACTGCCATGATCTTGCCGCCGACTGCGGGCTCAACGAACTCGATATCGCCGGTCTTGGGATCGTAGACAAGCTCCATAGCATCGGAGGTGCAGCCCGTGTCGAGCTGGACGGAGAAGCGGGGAGCAAAGTCACGGCCGTTATTCGTGCCGCCGACAAAGATGGCGGAGGGGTTGTACTTCTTCGAGAGCACGGTGAACGCGTTGGAGAAGGCATCGGTATTATAGTAGTCATAGCCGGTGCCCTTGACGTAGATGATGCCGTCAATGCCGCAGTCACGAACCTTGTCAAGCTCGGCCTCGGGGCAGTCACCGAGGACGACGGCGTACAGCTTGTCGCCGGTGACCTCGCAGAGCTTCTTCACCTCGCAGCACAGCTCGAGACCCACGGAATGGACCTTCTTGCCGTCATGCTCGATGTAGACCCACATATTCTTGTAATCCTGTTTTGTCATGTCTAAACCCTCCTATCAAAGCCTGTCTGCCGCGGCGAGAATATCGCACAGCTTTTCGACAGTGGAAGCGACGTCGCCCTCATCGAGCATCTGGCCGGGTTCGGGGAGCACGGGGGGATAGATGCGCGGGACGATGGTGCCGGAGCCGACAGCGCCGATCTTGCTCATGTCAAGATCCTTGATGTCGTTTATGCCGAGCACGGTGATGGGTGCCTTCTTGGAGGCAAGCACGCCCTTGAGGTTCGGGATGCGGGCGGTGTAATGCGTCTTCTCGACGGTGAAGAGGCAGGGGAGCTTGGCCTCGACCAGCTCGATGCCGGTCTCCATCTCGCGCTCGACGGTGATCGTGCGCTTTTCCTCGTCAACAGCCTTGATGAGGCTCATGCCGGTGACCTGACTGTAGTTGAGGCGCTCTGCAAGCTGAGAGCCCATCTGGCCGGTCGCGCCGTCAAGAGATTCCTTGCCGCAGAAGCAAAGATCGTACTCGCCCTCCTGAAGGGCGGCCTTGACGATGGCGTAGCTGGTGGAGAGGGTGTCTGCGCCGCCGAATTCGCGGCCGGACACGAGCACGGCCTTGTCAGCGCCGACTGCGAGGCTTTCGCGCAGGACAGCCGCTGCGGCCGGGGGGCCCATCGTGATAACGGTTATCTCGCCGCCGACCTGCTCCTTGAGCTGCACGGCAGCCTCGAGAGCGTTGGTGTCGAGGGGGTTCATGAGAGAGGGGACACCGGCACGCACGAGGTTGCCGGTTTCGGGATCCATCTTGACAAGGTCAATATCAGGAACCTGCTTTACACAAACAAGTATTTTGAGCATTATATTTCTCCTATTCGTTTAATTTCAGTTTGGAGTGTGGAGTTTGGAGTTAATGTGTCGCCTGCGGCGACGGATAAATTCACACGGCGCACCTTAGCTCCCGGCTTGTGATGCGGGCGGTGACGGGGGGATGCATCCTCAAGGCTCCCCTTCGTAAGGGGAGCTGTCACCGAAGGTGACTGAGAGGTCGAAGGGCTGCGTGCT
>DCGN01000046.1:164-3388 GCA_002315275.1 Clostridiales bacterium UBA1777 | reverse complement strand
TTCCCTTACGAAGGGGAGGCAACGGAGGGCGCGACCGTCTAAAGGGGAGGCAACGGGGACGCGAAGTTCAATTATGCATTATGCATTGCGACTCCACACTCTTTGAGGGCTTTACTCGCCGTCGACGTAGGTGCAGACCTTGCCGACGTTGAGGATCATGTTGGGGTCAAAGACCTTCTTGATCTGAGCCATGAGCTCGAACGCGGTGTCGCCGATGGACTCCTTGAGGAACTGCTTCTTCGCGTGGCCGATGGAGTGCTCGCCGGAGACCTGGCCTTCAAACTCGGTGCACTTGGCGTAGCTCTTCTCCATGATGACAGCGACTCTCTTGATGAACTCCTGCTCTTCCATGTCGTTGGAGCAGCAGTAGATATGGAGGTTACCGTCACCTGCGTGGCCGAAGTTCTGGATGTGGATGCCCTGCTCATCGCCGACCTTGCGGGCGTAGATGAGGAACTCTGCTATCCTGTCAACGGGGACGACAACGTCCATCTCGTCGAGCAGCTTCGTGCGGGCTTCTATAGCGGTCAGGAACGCGCTTCTCGCGGCCCAGACGTTCTTCTTGAGGTTGGGGGTGTAGATGACGAGCACGTCAAGGCAGCCGATCTTGTCTGCCAGCTCGCCCATCTTCTCGAGCTTCGCGTCAAGCTCCGTCTCGCTTGCGCCGACGAGCGTGACGAGGATGGAGCCGCCGACCTTCTTGCCGTTGACGACCTCGGGGAAGACCTTCATGCCCATGAAGTCAGCCGTGGTGGCGACAACGTCGGCATCCATGAACTCGATGGACTGAGGATCGAGGTTCGCGAGCTTGATGGCGGGGACGGAGGCTATCGCGTCCGCCAGATCCTCGAACGGGAGGAGGAGGGAAACATCCACCGTGGGCTTCGGGATGAGCTTCAGAGTGAGCTCGGTGATGATGCCGAGAGTGCCCTCGGAGCCGCAGATGAGGTGGATGAGGTTGTAGCCGGAGCTCGTCTTGCAGACTGTCTTGCCGAGGTTGAGGATCTCGCCGGAGGGGAGGACGACCGTCATCGCCATGACGTAGTCACGGGTGACACCGTACTTGACGGCGCGCATGCCGCCCGCGTTGGTGGACACGTTGCCGCCGACTGTCGCGGTCTTCTCGCCGGGATCGGGGGGGTACATGAGGCCGTGTGCCAGCGCATCGGCGGCGAGGTCGCACAGGCGGACGCCGACCTGCGTGTGGACACAGAGGTTGTTCATATCATAGCTGAGGATCTTGTTCATGCGCTCGGTGCAGATGATGACGCCGCCGTTAAGAGCGACGCAGCCGCCGACGAGGCCCGTGCCTGCGCCGCGGGGCGTGACGGGGATGCGGTTTTCATTGCACAGCTTCATGATGGCGGAAACCTCTTCCGTCGTCTCGACCTCGCATACAGCCTCGGGGAGCTTCCTGCCGTAGATCGGCATCTCGTCATGGCTGTAGTTGGGGTCGATATCATCGCCCATGAAGAAGCGCTTCGGGCCGACTATGGCCTTCAGCTTCTCGGCGAGCTCGGGGGTAACAGCATTGTACTCTGCCATTTGTTTTTCTCCTTAAAAGATAGATTTTGCGTATATAGCGGGGATAGTGTACTGAATTGACGAGGGGGAAAGTATCCTGCCCCGTGTTGTGCACATAGATAAATAAAATATATCATATTCGGCTGTTTTTTACAAGAGAAAATGACTGAACAATAATGGTACAGTATAGCGCAGGTATCGCGGAGCAAGCTATGCAAACGCTCGTATAAATTCTTAATTTTATCGAAACGCGCAAAATCGGGTTGATTTAGGACGCGCCGTGTGGTATGATACAGACAGTCGGCGGGGAAGGGTATAAGCTCCCGCGGTCGACACCATACAGCGCCCCGGAGGCAGGCTTGCCCCGCCCCGGCGTTTGAGCTTGATTTTCTTCATGTTCTTTTCTAATATCACTTACCCCCGCGAAGACGGCGTGCAGCTCACCCTGCGCGCCGTTTTTCTGCGTGTGAGGGGTTGGAGTGTGGAGTTAAGGTGTAGACTGCGGCTGGAATTTGGGGCGACCGATGGTTGCCCCTACGGGGTTGTGCGGGATCGGAGGCTGCCGCCGTAGGGATGAGCGAGGCAACGCCGAGCGAGGCCGCAAGGCTTCATTTAAGTAAGGGGAAGCTGTCAGCGGAGCTGACTGATGAGGTTATGATATTACGGCTTTCGTTTTCCTCTAACCTCATCCGCTTCGCTTCGCTCAGCACCTTCCCCTTTGCAAAAGGGGAAGGCATGCGGGCTCGCTGCGCTCGCCCCTACGGGGACGGGAGGCAACGGGGGATGCGCGGGCGATCGATGAGCGCCACTACGGGGTTGTGCGAGGAGCGAGCGAAGCGATGCGACGTGGCAATCCGCGCCTCTCGTCCTTTCGTTCCCATTATGTGTGTCGTAAGAAGAAAACGGATTCCCATTCGTCAAGAGCCGTCTTCGGCGATTGCTCGCCGGAGGCCGCCTGCGGGCGGTCTGCCACACCAGTGTGCGCACTTACTTCGCAATGATAGGGTTGTGAGGTCAACGCGCGCAAAAAAAGGAGCACCGAGGGTGCTCCAATATAATACGGTATAGTGCGCCTGCGCGGTGGACGATACATCATGCGAAACGCCAGGTGCAATGGGCGACATACGCGCGTGCGTCACTTCAGCAGCGCGTTGACCTCCTCGGGCAGGTAGGCCGACACGTCGCGCCCGTTCGCGGAAAGCTCCATGACCATGCTCGAGCTGATGTTGCCCATGCTGCCGGCGCGGATATAGATCGTGTCGATGCCGGAGATCTCCTCGTTGACCGAGGCGAGATTCTCCTCGTACTCGTAGTCCATGCCGTTGCGTATGCCGCGGATCAGGCAGCTCGCGCCGCACTTTTCCGCCGCATCGACCGTGAGGCCGCTGTAGCTGATGACGCGCACGTGCCCGAGCCCCTCGCGCTCGAGCGTTTTCTCGATCGCCGCCTGCATCTCGGATGTGTCAAAGCGCCGCGCCTTGCGCGGGTTCACGCCGATGCCGACCACCACCTCATCGAATAGCTCGAGTGAGCGGCGGATAACGTGGAGATGTCCGTTTGTGAAGGGGTCAAAGCTGCCCGTGTAAAGTCCGATCCTCATAGTGCGCCTCGCTGTGTTGTGTGATGGGTTCAGTATAGCGTAAATCGCGCAGGATTGCAAGATGCGCGTGCGGGACGGAGGCTGCCGCCGTAGGGATGAG
>DCGN01000046.1:0-129 GCA_002315275.1 Clostridiales bacterium UBA1777 | reverse complement strand
ATGAGCGAGGCAACGCCGAGCGAGTCCGCAGGGCTTCCCCTTAAGTAAGGGGAAGCTGTCAGCGGAGCTGACTGATGAGGTTATGACATTACGGCTTTCGTTTCCCTCTAACCTCATCCGCTTCGCTTC
>DCGN01000025.1 GCA_002315275.1 Clostridiales bacterium UBA1777 | reverse complement strand
ATCAAGGGTGATGAAATATGAAGCTAAAGCTGATAATAGACAGAATGCTGTGCATGAGCGAAAACGCGTGGTTCTGGTTTATAAGAAGCCTTCAACTCAGCTGCGCGTCAGCTTTTTGCGCTTGGATGCTGCTTCTGCCGGATAATATAGCGTATGATACATACCGCACGGCGATAGAAATAGCAGAACAGCCTAAGGCAATTCTGCTTATAGGACTTCTTCTGTCTGTAATAACAGAGGATATGGAACTGAAAAATAAGCTTTAAACATCGAGAGACACAAACTCATCACGCATCATAAGCACATTGAGAATATCAAGCAGAGCATCCGGAGAGAGGTGCTTCGGAAGGCCGAGCTTCGTGATAAGGGCAAGGCGCTTCTCTTTGCTTCCCGTCTGCCCGCTCAGCCCCTTTGCGTACATATCCGCCTTCGTGATGAGCGCACATTTGTCTGACGACTCACCGTCGACCGTTGCGCCGGAGCGTATCAAGGCTTCAAGCAGAATGTCGGGCCGCATACCCTCAACGCCCAAAAGCCCCTCTTTTGAAGGGGAGCTTTTTCTGCGCTCCTTGCCCTCAACAGGCGGAACATAGGCAATTTTCAACTGCTCCGGCGGAACACAGCCCTTGATAAAATTCCTTATAACAAGTCCTGCTCCGTCCGGATCGGTCATGACAACGATACCGCGGGCAGCGGCTATTTTTTTTATCAACTGCTGCTTTTCCTTGTCGTTAAAAACGGAAAAACCGCCGGTTTCGATTATGGTAGCATCAACTACCTGACTGAGAGCGTTTTTGTCATAGCGCCCTTCCACTATGATAACTTCTTTTACTTTATGCATTACTCATCTTTGCGCAGATGCGCATCACGGCCTCTTTGAGTATCTCGGCAGTATCATCAGTACTGCGCTTCATCTTATAGTCGCTGTCGGCACAGAGGCGCACGGCATATGCGAGCTGCCTGCGGGTATAGCCTCTTGCGGCCTCAAGCTCCTTGTTCGCGACGTAGCTCGTCTTGCAGATGCCTTCATCAACGAGATACTGAGCGCCCTTGCCTTTTTCTATGGCAAGCCTTGCGGCGTAGAGCCTGCGCATCTGCGCGCCGAGGATGGCGAGAATAAAGATCGGGTCGTTGTCCTTATCGGCCATAATATCTGCAAGAAACGATGCGGCAGAGTTGAACTTCCGGGCGGAAATCAGGCTTGTAAGCTCAAATACATTTGCCTCTGGGATGCGGTTCGCTACGGCATCAACGTCGGAGACGGTCACTCTGTCACCCTTGGCGTAAGCGGCTATCTTTTCGATTTCGGGTATCAGTCTGTTCATGAGCGAGCCGCTCAGAAAGATGAGGCGCATCGCCGCATCGGAATCGACCTGCTTGCCGCATGCCTCAAAGCGGCGTGCCACCCAACCGGAAAGACGCCCCTCTGCCTGCCGCGCAAAGCATATCTCATGGCCATCGGAGCGAAGAAACTTCGTGAGCTTAAGGCGGCCGTCCGGCTCATACTCATTGTTAAAAGCGAATACAACGGTACAGAAATCGGGGATATCGCCCAATGCAGAAATGATTGCATCGGCTCTGTCCGCCTTGCCGAGATCGGCATCGCGTATCTCAACATAGGTTCTGTCGGACAGGAAGGGGAGAGCGTCAACCGAGTTTCGAAGCTCCTTCGGGTCAACATCAGGCCCGTTTATCCTGTGAAAACCGAAGCTGCTCTCACCGTCGGGAAGGCAAAGCTTTTCAAGCTCCGCAATAAACTGATCGCGAAGATAATCCTCCTGCCCCCAAAGGAAATACAGCCTTGCGGGGCCTTTTGCTTTCAGAAGCTTGACCTCGTCCGCGTAGCTTGACTTCTGGGCATCCTTATTCTCTTTTCCGAATTTCTTCGCCATACCGTTTCCTCATTCGATGGGTATTTCTATAGTTCCGTCTTTATCTGTGCGCATAATATTATACCCGTATTCCGCAAGGCGCGCAAGAGTTTCGTTTGTGGGATGACCGTAGGAGTTGTAGCCGACGCTTATTACTGCCGTTCTGCCGCCGACAGCATCAAGAAGCTCTCTGCAGGAGGAGTATTTTGAGCCGTGGTGGCCTACGACAAGAGCATCGATATCCGATAGCTTGTGGCGTGATACAATCTTTTTCTCAAGCTCGGCAGAGCTGTCCCCGGTGATGAGCATATCGTAATTGCGTACGGAAACCTTGAGCGTCATACAGCGCTCATCGTCCTTGTCAAAGCTGTACGGAAACCACGCCTGCACCTTGATGTCGCCGAATTCAAGCAGCCGGTCAGAAGTTATGGTAACCAATTCAACGTAGTGACTGTCAGCAATATTCTTGATATCTGAAAGATATTCACCGTCGTATGACGGATATGACGGAACATATATTATGTCAACTTGCTCCAGATCTGTGAGTGTTTCAAGCCCGTCGGAATGATCGGAATGGAGATGGGTGAATATTATCGCATCCACTTTTTTTCGGCCGACTTTCTCAAGATAGGCTTTTGCAAGCTCCCCGGCATCGTCGGGGGATGAGATGTTGCCGCAGTCGATGAGCACCGTTTTATCACCGGACATAACAGCTATACACTGCCCCTGACCTACGTCTATCACGGAAATCATTCCGTCATTTGCGGGGGAGTTTTTAGAGACGAAGAAAATGGCTGCCGCGAGAGATAAGACGGAAAGGGATAGCGGGAGTGCTATACGTAATAATTTGCCGCGCTTTGAAAATACGGATATGAGGATGAGCAGCAAGGCGAACGCTATCCAGCCTAAATATACGGGATTCGAGGTATAAAGCACTGAATAAGGGATATCGGCTGTAAAGCCGACGACGGCGAAAATATATCGGGATATCCAAGCGGGAATATAGGCAAGCACAGATGCAGCCGACGGCAGAATAAGACCTAATCCGCAGCAGATAAAGCCTCCCGCAAAGCACACGGTTATGCCCCAAAGACAGAGAATATTCGCAAGCGGGGCAAGTAGGGAGACATAGCCGAAATGGATGACCATCAGCGGAAGCGTAAATACTGTTGCGGCGAGAGATGCCGCGACAGTTGAGAGAACATATGCCTTGAGCTTGCCGAAAAATGACCGATCATGGCTTTCCGAGAGAAAATCGGACAGCCTGTCTCCGAAGCAGACAAGGCCGAGCATGGCGGCGAATGACATCTGAAGACCGACGCTTGCGCAGGAATAAGGGTTTATAGCGAGAAGCACGGCAAGGGCGAGGAAAAGAGAAGTGACGCCGTCATTCTCTCTTCGCACAAGCGGCGCAACAAGAAGGCTGCTCTGCATTACCGCGGCGCGGCAGGCAGAAGCGGGCGCACCGACAGCCGCGACGAAAAACCAAACGAGCACGAGGCAAATGATGCTGCTATGCTTTTTCCTGCCGAATATGAAAAATAACAGCCCCGCAAGCATGGAAATATGCATGCCCGAAATAGCGACGACGTGCATAAGACCCGCCCGGCCGAAATCAAGCTTGAGCCCGGTCTGAGAATAAAAATCGCTCTTGCTGCCGATCAGAAGAGACTTGATAAACGGGGCGCAGTCATCCGGGAATATCTCATCGGCGACGGCGCAGAGCGCGGCCGAGAATCTTACGGGTAAGGCCGATAGCGCGCTGCCCTCGGATATCAGTTCAGGCTCGGAGCGCGGCTTTACGATCAGAAATATGTTTTTCGAGGTGTACCCCTCGTAGTCTTCTCCGTACATCGTGTCAGCAGGCGATACATCCGCGAGCATGGAATAAGTGCTTCCGGGAAGCGCGGAGGCAATAAGACCGTTATAGTCATATATAACGCACTTCAGCTTCGGCGCATTAT
>DCGN01000113.1 GCA_002315275.1 Clostridiales bacterium UBA1777 | reverse complement strand
CAATGTGCCAGCCGGGATAGCCGACTCCCCAGGGAGAATCCCACTTGAGAGCCTGATCCTCAAACTTGGACTTGGTGAACCAAAGGACAAAGTCATTCTTGTTGCGCTTGTTGGTGTCCTCCTCAACGCCCTCGCGGACGCCGACGTTCAGGTCTTCCTCGTTGAAGTCGTTGAAGATATAGTATTTATCAAGCTTGGAGGTGTCAAAGTATACGTTGCCGCCTGCAAGGTAGCCGTAGCCTGTGTCAACGAGCTTGGAGATGATCTTGATGTACTCGTCAATGCAGTGGGTGGCAGGCTCTACTACATCGGGAGTTCTGATGTTGAGCTTTGCGCAGTCGGAGAAGAACGCATCGGTGTAGTACTTGGCTATCTCCATGACGGTCTTGTGCTCGCGGCGTGCGCCCTTGAGCATCTTATCCTCGCCCTCGTCGGCATCGCTCGTGAGGTGACCGACATCGGTGATGTTCATGACGCGCTTGAGGTTATAGCCGACGTAACGGAGATATCTGTCAAGAATGTCCTCCATGATGTAGGAGCGCAGGTTGCCGATATGGGCAAAGTGATAGACCGTGGGGCCGCAGGTATACATCTTTACGATGTCGGGATGATTAGGGACGAAGTCCTCTTTCTTTCTTGTGGCGGAATTATATAGCTTCATATGTTACTCCTTAAGCTTTGAATACATCTTTATTTGCGATGAAATAGTGGATACCCGAATAGACGGTGGTCAAAACTATCACGGCACAGCCTGCCGCGTTGATGAACGCGGAGTGATTGAAAACGAGCATTGCGCCGAGACACACCATCGTACACACCGTCTTTACCTTGCCGGACATATCGGCGGCGATCACCTTGCCCTGACCGACGGCAAGCAGACGAAGCCCGGAAACGCCGAATTCTCTCACGAGGACTATCGCAACTGCCCAGCCCGGGATCTGCCCCTTCTCGATGAAAAAGCACATCATGGACAAAACGAGTATCTTATCCGCAAGAGGGTCCATAAACTTGCCGAAGGTGGACACCTGATCGTATCTGCGGGCAATATAACCGTCAACAAGATCGGAAAGACACGCGATGATGAAAACGGTGAGGGCTATCCATCTCAGGTCTGAATATGCGAAAACAAGCAAAACCGGGACGAGTGCTGTCCGCGCAACGGTGATTTTATTAGCTGTAATTTTCATAGGCGGACCTCACTGCGCTGTGCCGTATAAAATGCCGTCATCTGCTTCCTCAATATATACCTCGACCATTTCACCCTCGGAAGCATCACCGGTGAAGAAGACCTGACCGTCAATGTCGGGCGAGTCGGCGTAGGAACGGCCGTAATACATTTCGGATTCCTTATCGAAGCCTTCACAGAGGACGCGAAGCGTCTGACCTACAAATGCATTGCAGAAATCGTCCATTATCGGGGCCTGGAGCTCCATCAGAATATCGGCTCTGCGCTGCGCCTCGTCGGCATCGACGTGCTCCATCGAAGCGGCGGGCGTCCCCTCCTCCGGAGAAAACGGGAACACGCCTACGCGCTCGATGCGCGCCTCGCGGAGAAAATCGCACAGCTCCTCAAATTCAGCCTCGCCCTCGCCGGGCAGACCGGCTATGAGACTCGTGCGGAGAACAAGAGAGGGGATCTTCTCTCGCAGCCTTCTGAAGAGAGCGCGGATATCGTCGCCCGTACCGCGGCGGTTCATCTTCTTGAGGACTGCGTTGTTAATGTGCTGGATGGGAATATCGAGATATTTTACTATCTTGTCGTTCGAGGCGATCTCGTCGATAAGCTCATCGTCAAACTGATCGGGATACAGATAATGAAGCCGTATCCACTCGATGCCGGGGATCTGCGCGATCTCATGGCAGAGTTTCGCAAGAGAGCGCTTCCCGTAGAGATCTGTTCCGTAGCGTGTGATATCCTGCGCGATAACGATTATCTCCTTGATGCCGTGCTCGGCGAGATCCTTAGCCTCTTCGATAACGTTCTCGATGGCTCTTGAACGGAAGCGACCGCGGATGTACGGAATGGAGCAGAACGCGCAGAAGTTGTTGCAGCCCTCTGCGATGCGCAGGTATGCCCATGACGGGCCGGTGGAGACTATACGCGGTATCTCATCAACGGGCTGGCTGTTGCCGGCAAAGCGGGAGAGCTTTTCGCCGTCAATAACGGCAACTGCGGCATCGACGATATCGCCGAAGCTGCCGACGCCGATAACGGCATCGATTTCGGGAAGCTCCTCCATGATGGAGTCCTTATAGCGCTCGGGGAGACAGCCGGTCACGATTATGCCGCCGAGCCTGCCTGCTTTTTTCAGCTCCGCCATCTCGAGGATATTGTCAATGGCCTCGCTCTTTGCCGCGTCGATAAAACCGCAGGTGTTGATTATAACGAGGTCTGCTCCGTCGGGATCGGGGACGAGCTCAAAGCCCGCCTCATCCATGAGATACAGCATCTGCTCGCTGTTAACGAGGTTTTTGGCGCATCCGAGAGAGATAAGTGCATAGGTGTTACTCATAGTTGTTCCTCAGTATCCGATCCGTACCTTCCGAGGGCGGCACGGATATCTTCCCATGAATAGCCTCTTCTGAACAGAGAGGCGGACAGCTTTCTGACCTCGTCCCTGTCGGACGGATCCTTCAGCTTGGAAGCGATTATTTTATCTATCTTTCCGTCGTAAGCGGAGGCTTCTCCGAGAGCGTCATCCCAAAGCTCCTTTGCTATACCGCGGCGGTTCAGCTCCTGCCGGATACGACCCTCGCCGTAGCCCTTTGCCGCATAGTGGCGGACGACTGCGCAGGAGTACGAAGCATCGTCAATAAAGCCGCGGCTTTCGAGCCAGTCAGCACAGTATTCGGCGACGGCGGCGTCCTCGCCCTTTTCAATGAGCTTATCCTTGAGCTCCTTGCGGGACATCCTGCGCCTCGAGATATACTCAAGCGCCTTTTCCCGCCCGAGTGTTTTCGCGGAAAGCTGCGCAAGCTCTTCGTATGAAACCGCATCAAGCTCCCTGCCGACAAAGAGCCGAAGCTCCGTGACTGCAGAGAGCGTGGTTTTGATCTCCTCGCCCGTATCGAATAAAACAGTTATTCTCTCGGACGAGGTCTGTTTCAGCGCTGAAACGATCATTGCCGTTTATCAGCCTTCGTCAAAATCTGCTGCGTTGATATCAACAGGCTTTGCGGCGGCTGCGGCCTCGGCTGCCTTGCGGCCGCTCGGGCTGAGCTTGTACGCGTTTTCTCTGACCTGCTGCTCTATCTTGTCGCAGATATCGGGGTTTTTGATAAGGAAGTCTTTTACGCCGTCACGGCCCTGAATACGGTTGCCGTCAACCGTGAACCATGCGCCGCCCTTCTCGATGATCTCAAGCTTGACGCCGAGGTCGATTATCTCGCCGAGCTTGGAGATACCCTCGCCGTAGATGATATCGAACTCCGCCTCGCGGAACGGGGGAGCGACCTTGTTCTTTACGACCTTCGCCCTTGTTCTGTTGCCGACCATCTCGCCGTTGACCTTGAGAGTCTCGATACGGCGGACGTCGATGCGAACGGAGGAGTAGTACTTGAGGGCGAGACCGCCGGGCGTGGTCTCGGGGTTGCCGTACATTACGCCGATCTTCTGCCTGAGCTGGTTGATGAAGATAACGGTGCAGTTGTTCTTGGAGATAGCACCGGCAAGCCTTCTCATGGCCTGGCTCATCAGCCTTGCGAGTGCGCCGACGACGGTATCGCCGACCTCACCTTCAAGCTCAACGCGGGGAATAAGAGCCGCTACGGAGTCAATGACGAGCACATCCACGGCACCGGAACGGACGAGAGACTCGGCTATGTCGAGTGCCTGCTCGCCTGTGTCGGGCTGGGAGATGAGAAGAGAGTCAATATCGACGCCGAGAGCGCGTGCGTATGCAGGCTCAAGAGCGTGCTCAACGTCAATGTAAGCCGCATCTCCGCCGCACTTCTGCGCGGAAGCAACGATGTGGAGCGCGAGCGTGGTCTTACCGGAGGCCTCGGGTCCGTATATCTCAACGATCCTTCCTCTGGGGACACCGCCGATGCCGAGCGCAAGGTCAAGGGAAAGAGACCCGGTGGAAAGAGCTTCAACGTTTACGGAAATATCATCGCCGAGGCGCATTATCGTGCCCTTGCCGTAGTCCTTTTCTATCTTGGCAATCGCTGTTTCAAGAGCCTTTTTTCTATCGCTGCTGACAGCGCTGACCGCTGCGGGAGCTTTTTTCTTTTCAGCCATGTTTCTGTTCTCCTTTGTTTTTGTTTGTGCCTG
>DCGN01000160.1:13565-17168 GCA_002315275.1 Clostridiales bacterium UBA1777 | reverse complement strand
TCATGTAGCCGACAAGGATGTTCTTGCCGAGTGCTATCTCGCCCTGAGAGGTGCTGGGGCCGTCAGCCAGAACGTCGCCTGCGGCGACTCTCTCGCCGGTGGAGACGATGGGACGCTGGTTGGTGCAGGTGCCCTGGTTGGAGCGTGCGAACTTGATGAGCTTGTAGTTGGTCGTCTCGCCGCTGTCATAACGGACGGTGACTGAGTTTGCGTCAACTGCGGTGACAACACCGTCGCCCTCGGCGACAACGCATACGCCGGAGTCAACAGCGCACTTGTGCTCGATACCGGTTGCAACGATAGGAGCCTGAGTGGTCATAAGAGGAACTGCCTGACGCTGCATGTTAGCGCCCATCAGAGCACGGTTAGCGTCGTCGTTCTCAAGGAAGGGGATCATAGCTGTGGCTATAGAGACCATCATCTTGGGGCTGACGTCAACGTAGTCAACGTCCTCGCGGTTGACGGAGACGGTATCGTTTCTGTGGCGGCAGGTTACGCGCTTGTTGATGAAGCAGCCGTTCTCATCGACGGGCTCGGAGGCCTGAGCGACGATGAAATCGTCTTCCATGTCGGCCGTCATGTACTCGATCTCGTCGGTCACGCGGCAGGTGCCCTTTTCGACCTTGCGGAAGGGGGCGATAAGGAAGCCGTACTCATTGGCGCGGGCATAGCTTGCGAGGTAGTTGATAAGGCCGATGTTCGGGCCTTCGGGAGTCTCTATCGGGCAGAGACGGCCGTAATGGCTGTAGTGAACGTCACGGACATCGAAGGATGCGCGCTCTCTGGACAGGCCGCCGGGGCCGAGAGCGGACATACGGCGCTTATGAGTGAGCTCTGCGAGGGGGTTGGTCTGATCCATGAACTGGCTGAGCGGGCTGGAGCCGAAGAACTCCTTGATTGCCGCAGTCACGGGGCGGATATTGATAAGGCTCTGAGGAGTGACGATGTCAAGATCCTGAAGAGTCATTCTCTCGCGGATAACGCGCTCCATGCGGCTGAAGCCGATGCGGAACTGGTTCTGCAGCAGCTCGCCGACGCATCTCACGCGGCGGTTGCCCAGATGGTCGATATCGTCCGGGTTGCCGATGCCGTGAGCAAGAGCGTTGAGGTAGTTGACGGAGGAGAACATATCGTCAACGATGATGTGCTTAGGAGAAAGGATATCGGCGCTGGCAGCGATGGCCTCCTTCAGAGCCTCGCCGGAGTACTGCTCGACGAGCTGCCTGAGGATGATGCCGCGGACCTTGCCCTTGATGCCGAGCTCTTCAAGGCTGAAGTCAACATATCTGTCGGGCTTGACCATGCCGTTGGAGAAGACGCGAACGTCCTTGCCGTCTACCTTCAAGGTGACGGAGATAACGCCTGCATCGTCTATCTCGCGGGCCTTGTCCTTAGTGATGACCTCGCCTGCCTCGGCAAGGATCTCGCCGGTCATGGGGTCAACGATCATCTCGGCGGCCTCAAAGCCTGCGATACGGGGGAAGAGGGACAGCTTCTTGTTGAACTTATAGCGGCCGACATTGGAGATATCATAGCGGCGGCGGTCGAAGAAGAGGCCGTTGAGCAGCGTCTCCGCGGACTCGACCGTCGGAGGATCGCCGGGACGGAGCTTCTTGTAAATCTCGACAAGGGCCTCGTCACGGGTGGCGCAGGTGTCCTTCTCGATGGTGGAGACCATGCGCTCGTCACGGCCGAAGATGTCGAGCATGCGCTCGTTGGTAACGGCGCCTGCTGTCATATCGTCAACACAGCTGAGCCATGTTGCGGGCATGGTCTCATCGTACTTGCCCATTGCGCGGAGGAACCATGTGATGGGCAGCTTGCGGTTCTTGTCAATACGGACGTTGAACACATCCGCATTGTCGGTCTCATACTCGAGCCATGCGCCGTGGTAAGGGATGACCGTGGACGCATAGGTGCTCTGCATGGCCTTATCGGTGATCTTATCGAAATAAACGCCGGGAGAACGGACTATCTGAGAAACGATAACACGCTCTGCGCCGTTGATAACGAACGTTCCGCCGGGGGTCATGATGGGGAAATCGCCCATGAAGATCTCCTGCTCCTTGATCTCATCCGTCTCCTTATTGCGGAGGCGAACGCGGACCTTCATCGGGGCAGCGTACGTTGCATCTCTGGCCTTGCACTCTTCTATATCGTACTTGGCATCTTCCTGCTTCATCGTGTAGTCGATGAACGTCAGCTCGAGGTTGCCGGAGTAGTCGGTGATAGCTTCGGTATCTCTGAAGACTTCCTTCAGACCTGTTTCGAGGAACCACTTATAAGAGCTTTTCTGGATCTCCAGCAGATTGGGCATATCCATAATCTCCGGGGTACGGGCAAAGCTCTTTCGCAGCGTCTTTCCGTAGAGGACATCCTTTGGCATTAGCGCACTCTCCTTAAAAGTATTGAACACCCGGATGTGTTGTCACATCTTTAAATCAGGTGTTGATTTTACATAATCCCTGTGCTATACTGAATGTAGTGAGGATGGGGGTGTATCCCTACTCTCCCAACATACATAGCAAGCTATTTTACCATGCGGATGCATGAGATGTCAAGTAAAATTTTGTTATTTCTGTCTTCTGAGCCGGGTTTTTCCCGGTTTTTTTGCTATTCCCGCTCAATTTCGCGGGGAGGCACGGTTTACGAGGTGTTTATGGATTTTCGGGTTTTTATTATCGCTTCCCTTGAGATCGCCGCTGCGCTGTGGCTTCTTCGCCGTCTCGGTCTGCTCGAAGGGAAAAAAGATATACTGATCTCCGCGTTCTTCATAGTCGGCGCTATGGCGCTTCGCCTGCTCGTGCTGGACTGTCAGACGCTCGATTATCAGACCTTTCTCTCCCGCTGGGTGGAATATTTCCGCGTAAACGGCGGCTTCGCGGCGCTGAAAAACTCGATCGGCAACTATAACGTTCCGTATCTCTATTTCCTCGCGCTGTTCTCCTATTCCGGCATAAGCGATCTGTACCTCATCAAGCTGCTGAGCATTTTGTTCGACGTCATCCTCGCCTACGCCGCCGCAAGACTCGTCGGCATAGTAAAGGGCGGCAGGACCCGTCAGCTGCTCTGCTTCTTCATGGTACTGTTTCTTCCCACAGTATATTTCAACGGCGCGCTCTGGGGTCAGTGCGACAGCATATACGTGGCGTTTGCCGTGCTTGCGGTATGCCTCGCGCTTGATGACAGACCGATATGCGCGATGGTGTGCATGGCGGTGTCGTTCGGCTTCAAGCTGCAGGCCGTATTCGTGATGCCGGTGTTCGTTGTGCTGTGGCTGCAGGGCAGGTTCAAGCTGTGGCACTTCTTCGTTTTCCCTGCGGCGTACGTGCTGCTCGTGCTGCCCGCCGTCATCGCGGGCCGTCCGTTCGTCGACACGCTGACGCTGTACTTAAATCAGGCGGAAACCGTCGGCTCGGCGCTCAACTATAATTCCTCGTCGGTATACTCGTTTTTCTACAACGTCGCCGATCCGGAAAAGGCCGCAAAGCTCGGCATTATCGCGGCGTTCGCGTTTATGGTTCCGGTGCTTGCGGGCGGGCTCATCTCGAGAAAGCGCCCCTCCCCCGCCGTCACTCTCGGCGCGGCCGTGCTCCTTGCGGT
>DCGN01000160.1:12479-13486 GCA_002315275.1 Clostridiales bacterium UBA1777 | reverse complement strand
TCCTCACGCTCGTTCTGGCGTTCGTCGATCCGTTCTATGCCCCCGCCGCGATCCTCACGCAGTTCGCGTCTCTCCTCGGCTATCACGCGTATCTTGAGATGAGGTTCCTCCTGCCGATGCGCTACGGCGCGCTCGGCCTCATAGTAACGCTTGCGTTTGCCGCGGCATACTATGCGTCATCCCTCAGCGAGCTTAAACGGAGCGGCAAATGAATGAAAAAAGTGCCGATCCTCTGCGTCGCCGCAGCCGCGTAGAGTTCCTGTGCACTATGTTGTGTGCCGCATGGCAAAGCCTTCCCTTTGCGGGCAGGGAGAGCCTTAACTCTCCCATAGGCTCCCCTTCGTAAGGGGAGCTGGCGCGAAGCGCCTGAGAGGTCGAAAAGCTTCGTGTCATCGTTGGCTCTCGACCTCTCCGCCCGGTGTGCTCACTGGGCACCTCCCCTTCCAAGGGGGAGGCAACGAGGGTTTTCGGGATGCAAAAACCGCGAGGCACTTATTCGGTGCTTCGCGGTTTCTTTTTCGCGAATTTAGCAATGCGTTTTAATCAAACATATATCTGAAAACGATATTTTTATATCTTGTCATGGCAAGGAGCGTCTGAGTTGCGCCCTCTCTTCCTATTCCGCTCGCTTTGTTTGCTCCATACGGCGTCAGCAAGTTTCTGTAAAGGCTCTGTCCGTTTATTACTACCGAGCCTGCATCAAGCTTTGCTGCGGCATTCCACGCTTTTCTCAAATCCCTTGTAAAGATGCATGATCCAAGACCGTATTTCGTATCGTTTGCAAGAGCTATGGCCTCATCTAATTCATCGAACACCATTATAGGAAATACCGGGCCGAAAACCTCCATATCATGAGATATATCCATAGTTTTGTCAACGCAGTCCAGTACGGTCGGGCCATAATATGCACAGTTTCTTTTATGACCTAACAAAAGCTTTGCCCCCTGAGCTATCGTCATCTGAACCTGCGCTTCCACGCGCTTTGCAGCTTTCTCACTGATGAGCGT
>DCGN01000160.1:0-12416 GCA_002315275.1 Clostridiales bacterium UBA1777 | reverse complement strand
GCATGTTTTTAGCTTTTCAAGAAGTTTTTCCACAAATTCGTCGTGTATGCTTCTATGGATAATAAAGCGTTTCGGGACAGAGCAAATTTGTCCTGCCATGTAGAACGCTCTGCATATAACCGCCTGTGAAACCGCGAGGTCAACATCCGCATCCTCGCACACTATCATCGGCGCGTTTCCTCCCAGCTCAAGGCTTTGAAATTTAAGGTTTTTCCCGCAGTTTGCCGCTACCTTTATTCCTGCCTCGGTTGACCCTGTGAAATCCACGCCGGCAATTCTCTCATCTGAGCTGAGCCATTCGCCGACTTCCTCTCCACGCCCCGTAACACACTGGAATGCATACCCCGGAACTCCTGCTTCGTACATTTTCTCCGTAAGAGACAGCACCGTAAGCGGATCATCGCTTGCCGGCTTAACTATACAACAGTTTCCCGTAAGCAAAGCAGGTGCAACCTTCTTCGCAAACAGCGTAAGCGGTGCATTGAATGGAATTATGCCCACTATCGTTCCGAGCGGTTCACGAACAGACATATCCAAATCTTTCTCAAGACCCTCCTGAACTCCGAACGGGAGAACCTTTCCCTCAAGGTTGTTTCTTGCTGCGGATATAAAACTGTCAAAATGAGCTCTGAAGCCGTCAAAATCGGCGTACGATTCCTTATATGGCTTTCCCATCTCTCTGCTTTGGAGCAAGGCAAGGCACTCTCGGGTCTTCTCCTCCATTACAAGATCAATAAAACGCCGGATGATATTTATGCGCTTATTCAGCGGAGTTGATGCCCATTTGCTTTCTCCTGCTTTTGCAATCTCTATTGCACGCATGACATCATCCCTTGAAGCAGACGGAACCGTATCTATCTGTTCTCCTGTTGCAGGATTAATTACCGAGATAACCTCGTTTTCTGACGAGCTTACCGGATTGCCGTTTATGTACATTTGCATATTTCTTTTCCCCTTTAAAAGCGACTATTATTTTTTTACAATTCGCTTCTCTGCATAGTATACCTTACCACTAAACGAAATGCAAGAGGAAAAAGCTCCCCATTTCGTTTTTGGTGATTCACGGCAAGCCATTTTTTATATGAAAACGGCACGTTGAAAAATCAACGCGCCGTCTGTTTATTTTGCTTTATAAAAGGCTTACTTTCTGTCCTCGCCGCGCTCCTTGAGAGCTTCCTTGCGGGAGATGTTCCAGCGGCCCTTCTCGTCGATACCGGTGAACTTGACCCATGTCTTGTCGCCGATGTTGAGAACGTCCTCGACCTTCTCGGTGCGCTTGAACTCAAGATCCTTGATGTGGCACATAGCGTCCTTGCCGGGAGCGAGCTCGATGAATGCGCCGAGGTTGGAGATGATGCGCTTGACCTCGCCGTAGTACAGAGCGCCCACTTCGGGCTCGAATACGATGTCCTCGATGGTCTTGCGTGCTGCGCGGCAGGCCTCGATATCGGCGCTGGCGATGAAGATGTTGCCGTCGTCGTCGATGTCGATCTTGCAGCCGGTGTCTGCGGTGATCTTCTGGATGACCTTTCCGCCGGAGCCGATGACCTCGCGGATCTTGTCGGGATTGATCTTCATCTGGATCATCTTGGGAGCGGACTTTGCAAGCTCCTTGCGCGGCTCTGCGATAGCCTTGAGCATGATGGCATCAAGGATCTGGAAGCGTGCTTCCTTGGTGATAGCAAAGGCTTCCTTGACTATCTCGTGCTTGAGACCGTCATTCTTGAGGTCCATCTGGATGGCGGTAATGCCCTGCTTGGTGCCGGCAACCTTGAAGTCCATCTCGCCGTGGAAGTCCTCAACGCCCTGAATGTCGATAAAGGTGGTGAAATCGTCACCGTCCTGGATAAGGCCGCAGGAGATACCTGCAACGGGAGCCTTGATGGGAACGCCTGCGTCCATGAGAGCGAGGGTGGTGCCGCAGATGGAGCCCTGAGAGGTGGAGCCGTTGGAGGAGAGAACCTCGGAGACTACGCGGATAGCGTAGGGGAAGTCCTGAACGTCGGGAATGACGGCCTCGAGAGCCTTCTCGACGAGTGCGCCGTGGCCGTACTCGCGGCGGCCGGTGCTGCGGCTCGCGCGAGCCTCACCGGTGGAGTAGGAGGGCATATTGTAGTGGTGCATGAAGCGCTTCTCGTCCTCTTCCCAGATGGTATCGAGCTTCTGGGAGTCGGAAAGAGTTGCGAGAGTTGCAATGGAGAGAACCTGAGTCTGGCCTCTGGTGAACAGGCCGGAGCCGTGAACAACGGGGAGAACGCCGACCTCCGCTGCGAGAGGACGGATCTCGTTCATCTGTCTGCCGTCAACGCGCTTGCCTGCGAGCAGCCACTTCTTGACGACCTTCTTCTGCAGCTTGTAGAGGATCTCGTCCATGTAGTTCATGAGGTCGGGATGCTCTTCGCCGTACTTGGCCTCGACCATCTTGACCCAGTCGTTGACTCTGGACTCGCGGACGTTCTTGTCGTCGGTATCCATGCAGTACTCCATGGACTCGAACTCGTTTGCAACGAGCTTCTCGAACAGAGCATCATCAAAGGAGGCGTGCTCGTACTCGAACTTGGGCTTGCCGATCTCCTCGACCATCTTGTCGATGAGGTCAAGGACGGGCTGGAGGTGCTCATGAGCCTCGACGATGCCCTTGTACATGACGTCGTCGGGAACCTGATCCGCCTCGGACTCGATCATGACGATCTTCTTGTGGGTGGCGGCGATGGTGGTGATCATGCGGTTGTTCTTGCGCTCTTCCTTGGTGGGGTTGAAGAGGTACTTCTCGCCGTCCCAGCCGAGGACGATGCCTGCGATAGGTCCGTTGAAGGGAACATCGGAGATGGAGACAGCTGCGGAGGCACCGATCATAGCGGTGATCTCGGGGGAGCAGTCTCTGTCAACGCTCATGACCTCGCATGCGATGACAACGTCATTGCGCAGGTCGTAGGGGAAGAGAGGACGCATCGGGCGGTCGATAAGGCGGGAAGCCAGAACAGCGGGGAGGCTGGGCTTGCCCTCGCGGCGCATGAAGGAGCCGGGAATACGGCCGACTGCGTAGAGCTTTTCGTTGAAGTCAACGGAGAGGGGGAAGTAATCTATGCCATCCTTGGGGCGGGCGGAAGCGGTGCAGGTGACGAGGACGGAGGTCTCGCCGTACTTTACCATGACGGCTGCGTTGCAGAGCTCTGCCATCTTGCCGACCTCCATGGAGAGGGGGCGGCCTTCGTACATGATCTCATACTTTTTGTAGTTCGGGAACTGCTTGTTGGTGATAATCATTCGGTTAACTCCTTTTCATATTTAAAGGGAGGCAGGCTCTTTAGCACTTGAAGCAATGCGCTTAACTCGGCGCGCTCCTTCAAATACTAACGGGCCATGCCGCCCGTGTTTACGGCAAAAAATATGTGGAGACAGTATTAACTTGTCTCCACATAAAAAACTTCATACCCTTCAGTATGCCGGCTGAATTACTTGCGGATGTTCAGCTTGGCAATGATTGCGCGGTAACGCTCGATATCCTTCTTGGTGAGGTAGTCGAGGAGGCGGCGGCGCTTACCGACCAGCTTGTACATGCCGAGACGGCTGTGCTTGTCGTTGGGATGCTGCTTGAGGTGCTCGGTGAGCTCGCGGATGCGCTCGGTAAGGATAGCGATCTGAACCTCGGGAGAACCGGTGTCGTTCTCATGGGTAGCGTTTGCGCCGATAACTTCGGTCTTCTTCTCTTTAGTGATCATGGTAAATTACCCCTTTCATAAATATGCTATACCCTGCGGCCAGGCAATGGGCGGAAAGGCTACTGCATCGGCAGCATGACCCCAAAGCGTAGCTCGCGGGCGCGTGCTTTGTTATACTACCATCCAAATGCCGTTAAGTCAAGCTTTTTTGATAAGTTTTTTTGAATCCCCGAATTAAAACGCACCCCCCGCAAAAAAGCGGAGGGTGCGCGGAAATTTATGCTTTATACGGACTTAGCGGCCGAACTGGCAGTCATTGTTGCCGGAATCGGTGGTCCACATCTCGAGCATGTTGATGGGGTCGTTGAAGTCGGCGATCCAACCTTCGCGAGCGAAGTCGAAGTTGCCCTGCTTGCGCTCCTCAAGGAACACGTTCCAATCCTGCTGCTGGATGGAGAGCTCAATGCCGAGGACTGCGAGGTCCTGCTGAATGGACTCGGCAATTGCAACGTGTGCGGAAGAGGGATTGGTGAGGTAAGTGATCTGGATGGGAGTCTCTGCGGAGAGGGTGCCGTCATCGTCAAACTTGTAGCCGCCTGCCTTCAGCAGTTCGATTGCAAGTGCAACAGTGCCTTCGTAGTCGTTGTTGATGCCGTATGCATCGAAGTAGCCTGCATCGTCGGCGGTCTTGAAGACGCCGCCGTTACCGTCAGCCATGCCGAGAGGAATGAAGGCGTCAGCTGCGACCTGGCCGGTCTGACCGACGTTCTCGCAGATGTAGTCACGGTCGATGAGGATGGAGAATGCCTTGCGGATGCACGCAGCCTGCTCGGGAGTCTTGCCCTCGAAGATGGCGCTCTTGCAGTTGAATGCAACGTAGTAGGTGCCGAGCTCGTCAACAATGTAGAACTCGGGGTCGTCGAGCAGGTCGGCGATAGCATCGGTGGGAACGGAGTCAGCGAAGTCGATGTCGCCGGCGTTGTAAGCGGCGAAGATAGCGGTGTCGTCAGCGGAGAGCATGAACTCGAGGTTCTCAACTTCAACGTTCTCAGCATCCCAGTAGTACGGGTTCTTGGTGTACTTCATGGAGACGTCGTGGTTCCACTCGGTGCAGACGTATGCGCCGTTGGAGACGAAGCCTGCCTCCTGGCACCATGCGCCGGGAGCATCGGCAGTTGCCTTAGCCTCTACGCAAGCCTTGCAGACAGGGTAGAAGGTGGGGAATGCCATAAGGTCTTCCATGTATGCGCAGGGAGCGGTGAGGACGAAGACGAGGGTAGTGTCATCGACAGCGGTGACGTTGATCTCGCCTGCATCGTAGCCGTCAAAGCCGGAGAACATGTACTCGTAGTCAGCAGCGGTCTCTTCTGCGGTTGCGCGCTTCCAGGAGTACTCGAAGTCGGCAGCGGTAAGAGCGGAGCCGTCGGACCACTTAAGGTCGGACTTCAGGGTGACGGTGTAGGTCAGGCCGTCAGCGGAGACTTCGTAGCCCTCGGCACATGCGGGAACGCACTTGCCGTCGGCATTGTAGGTGTAAAGGCCGGAGAAGGTGTTTGCAGCGAGGCAAGCGCCGTCAACGGAGGAGTTGAGAGCGGGGTCGAGGTAGTCAGGCTCGGATGAGAGGTTGATGCGGAACGTATCGGAGCCGTTGGACAGCTTTGCGTACATGAAGAACTTGGTTGCGAAAGCGTTGGAGTAAACGCCGGAAACGTAATCTTTCATGAGGTAGATGTCGTTGTAGTAGTAGATGGGGATGACGCAGTAGTTGCTCATGAGGACATCCTCAGCCTCGTGCATGAGCTCGGTACGCTTTGCGTAGTCGGTCTCAGCCTTGATCTGAGCGATCATCTCATCATAGGTGGCCCACTCGGTGAGGGGGTCAAGGAATGCCTCGTCGACATAGTCGGCGGCGTCGGGAGCTTCTTCAACTGCAGGCTCTTCAGCAGCGGGCTGCTCAGCGGGAGCTGCTTCCTTTGCGCCGCATGCGCAAAGAGCGAAGACCATAACAACGGCAAGAAGCATTGCTATAAGCTTTTTCATTTTATTTCCTCCAAATTAATATTTAAAAGAGCCTTCCCTGCGGGATCGAGCTTCTTTTATACAAATATGAAAGTTGCACAAATTATGCGATTGATTATTGTAAATAATAGCAGAACAAAAGTCAAACCGCAAGCGGTTTTTTATGCATTTAACGATTTTTGTAGAAACTACACTAATTCAGTAAATCACTTGTTCCAACAAGCGGCAAAATGACCATTTCCTCTGTCGGTAAGCTGCGGGCACTCGGCGGCACACTTCTCCGTTGCGAAGCGGCAGCGCGTGCGGAACGGGCAGCCGGTGGGCATCTTCAGGGGGCTCGGAACGTCACCCTCAAGCACTATACGCTGCTTTTCCCTTGCAATCTTCGGGTCAGGAATGGGTACTGCGGACAGAAGAGACTGCGTATACGGATGCATGGGGTTATCCATAAGCTCATCTGCATCGGCGATCTCGACCATGTGGCCGAGGTACATGACGGCGATTCTGTTCGAGATATGCTGAACGACGAGCAGGTCATGCGCGATGAATAGATATGCAACGCCGAGCTTGCTCTGCAGATCCTCAAACATATTGATGACCTGCGCCTGAATGGAAACGTCAAGCGCGGAAACGGGCTCGTCGCACACGATGAACTTGGGGTTCACGGCAAGGGCTCTCGCAATGCCTATTCTCTGCCTCTGGCCGCCGGAGAACTCGTGCGCATAGCGCGTGGCGTGCTCCGCGTTAAGGCCGACGAGCTCCATAAGCTCAAGGATCTTTTCGCGGCGCTCCGCGCGGTTCGAGTAGAGGTGATGTACGTCAAGCGGCTCGCCGATGATATCCTCAACCGTCATTCTGGGGTTGAGGGAGGAGTACGGATCCTGGAAGACCATCTGCATCTGCTTGCGCATGGCCTTGATGTTCTTCTTCGTGATGACCTCGCCGTCAAACTTGACGGTACCGGCGGTGGGCTCGTAAAGGCGCATTATGGAGCGGCCGACAGTCGTCTTGCCGCAGCCGGACTCGCCGACAAGTCCGAGCGTTTCGCCGGGCTTGATGGCAAAGGAAACATCGTCAACAGCCTTGAGAGGCGTCGTTCCGAAAAGGCCGGTGCGGATCGGGAAATACTGCTTGAGGTGCTCAACTTCAAGAATGTATTCGCTCATTTTTCCGCCTCCTTTTCCATGATCGCATCGCGCACGTTGCACCAGCAGGCGGCGTAATGCTCATCGTTGATGAAGAATTCCTCGGGCTGCTCCTCAAGGCAGATCTTCATTGCCGCGTCGCAGCGGGGGCAGAAGGCACAGCCCTTCGGCATGTTGAGCATATTGATCGGCGTGCCGCCTATCGGGACGAGACGCTGCTTCATTCTGCCTGTCTCGGGGATGCTTCTGAGAAGGCCCTTGGTGTATTCGTGCTTGGGATTGTAGAATATCTCGTCAGCCGTGCCGCGCTCGCAGACTCTGCCGCCGTACATGACGATTATCTCGTCGCACATTTCGGCGATAACGCCGAGGTCGTGCGTGACCATGATGATCGCCATGCCCATCTTCTTCTGCAGATCCTGCATTAGCTCGAGGATCTGAGCCTGAATCGTAACGTCCAAAGCTGTGGTGGGCTCATCGGCGATGAGTATATCGGGCTCGCAGGCAAGCGCCATTGCTATCATGACACGCTGGCGCATACCGCCGGACAGCTCGTAGGGGTACTGGTTGAGGCGCTTCTCGGGCTCGTTTATACCGACGAGCTGGAGCATCTCGAGGGCTCTGGCCTTGGCCTCTCCGTGCTTCTTGCCGGTGTGGAGCTTGATGGCCTCCATAAGCTGGTTGCCAACGGTGAAAACGGGGTTAAGGCTCGTCATCGGGTCCTGGAAGATTATAGACACGCACTTGCCGCGGAAGGAGCGCATCTGCTTTTCGCTCCACTTGGTGATGTCCTCTCCCTTGAAGAAAACGGAGCCGTCGATGATCTTGCCGGTATCGGCGAGGATCTGCATAACGGAGTAGGCCGTGACGCTCTTGCCGGAGCCGGACTCGCCCACTATGCCGAGCACCTTGCCCGAATCGAGATTGAAGCTGACACCGTTGACGGCCTTGACCTGACCGTTATCGGTGAAGAATGAAGTGTGCAGGTTCTGCACGCTCAGAAGATGTTCGTAATTATCCATGATGTCACCTCTTCAGTTTCGGGTCAAACGCGTCACGCAGACCGTCACCCAGCAGGTTGAGCGACAGAACGATAAGGCATATCATTATTGCGGGGAACACGAGCTTGTAGGGGTAGGACTCAAGGCCGCCGCGTGCTGCGTTTGCAAGAGAGCCGAGGGAGGGCATCGGAGCCGCAACGCCGAGTCCGATGAAGCTGAGGTAGCTCTCCGTGAATATTGCGGAGGGTATCTGCAGAGCGGTGGAGATGATTATAACGGAGATGCAGTTGGGGAGGATATGGTGGCGGATGATCCTGCCGGAGCTTGAGCCGATGGACTTGGCGGCGAGGATATAGTCATTCTCCTTGATGGATAGGATCTGGCCGCGGATAAGTCTTGCCATGCCGACCCAGTAGAGCGTACCGAAGACGATGAACAGCGACACCATATTCGTGCCGAGGCTCGACAGGAACGAGCCGGACTTGAACACCAGCACCTCGCCGAGAACGACAGACAGCAATATGACCATCAGCATATCGGGCAGAGAATAGATGATATCGACTATTCGCATCATGATAAGGTCGACCTTGCCTCCGAGGTAGCCGGAGATACTGCCGTATATCATGCCTATCACAAGAACTATGAGGCTCGCGAAGAAGCCGACGGCGAGAGAAACTCTCGTGCCGTAGACGACGCGGATAAAGTAGTCGCGGCACTGCTCATCGGTTCCGAAGATGTGGGGGAAGCGCTCGTTGCCCTGAGCGATGTACTTCTGCTCCGCCTCGCTGTACTGGAAGGGAGCGAGGTTCTTTGCGCCCTTATCGCGCTTGCCGTTTACGGAGAGCATCTCCTCATAGCCGTAGGGCACTATCATCGGAGCGATAATAATAGTGACGAGTATCACGAAAAGCAGAACTATGCTGATAACGGCAAGAGGATTGCGCATGAGCTTTTTCATGGCATCCTTAAAGAATGTAGTGCTCTTGCTCATAACGTCCTGCTGGGCTTTTTCTTCGTCTGTGGCCTTTTCGAACTTCTTAAGGTCTATCTGCAGACTGATAGGAAGCTTCTTGGGCGTATTATCGGGATTATATTCAGCCATTTTTCTTCCTCCTGTCAATCGTACTGGATGCGCGGGTCAACTGCCTTGTACAGCAGGTCGCAGATAAGGTTCGCGGCGACCATCAGCGAGGCGAGGAATATCGTCGTCGCCATGATGAGGGTATAGTCTCTGTTGGTGATGGCCTGAACGAACTTGCTGCCGAGACCGCCTATCGTGAAGACCGTTTCAACGACCATGGAGCCCGTGATGATATATGCTATCTGCGGGCCTGCATAGGTGATGACGGGGATAAGGGAGTTTCTCAGCGCGTGCTTGAAGATCACCTTCCATCTGGCAACACCCTTTGCCTTCGCGGTGCGGATATAGTCCTGGCTGAGGGCATCGAGCATGCTCGTCTTCGAAAGGCGGGTAGTGTACGCCATAGGATAGGCCGCAAGCGCTATCGCGGGGAGGATATAGTTCGGATTGTTGGCGCTCCACACCGGCAGCAGCTTAAGTATAATGCAGAATACGAGCAGCAGCAGCGTCGCCAGAATGAAGCTCGGCACGGCCGTAAACAAAGTCGAGAAGAAAATGATAATTCTGTCGGGCAGCTTGTTTCTCATGAGCGCCGCGAGCGAGCCGAAGACCGTTCCGCAGAGGATGGCGATAGCCATAGCCGTAAGACCGAGCTTTGCGGATATCGGGAATGACTCTCCGATGATATCATTTATGTCTCTGCCGTTTTTTAGAGACACGCCGAAGTCTCCTCCGAGAAGCTGCTTAACGTAGAGAACGAACTGCTGGCCGAGAGGCTTGTCAAGATTGTACCTCTCGTTAAGAGCGTTGATGGTCGCCTGGCTGAGAGCCTTCTCTTTGTTGAAGGGTCCGCCCGGAACCGCATGCATAAGGAAAAATGTGATCGCGCATATGATAAAGACGGTGACTACCGCCAGAAGAATGCGTTTTATAATGTATCTGCCCACATTTTTCACTCCTTTCTTTATTGCTGTACGCATTTACCATTGTAGCAATTTACTCAGCTAAACTGCGCATTATAATATAAATATATATTATACATTTTTTAAGCGATCAGTCAACGGACAAATCATATAAGAATGCATAATTTTTTATAAAAAAATAATGCGAACTTACCCAAGCAAAGGCAAGCTCGCATTTATTGTTAATAAATATTCGGCTTTTCGCTCAATATGTCTTTTATCTGTTTCTCATGAGAGTCTTCATTCTGAGGCTGTGATCGAGGATGCTCTTTCTGAGGCGGAGGTTCTTCGGGGTGACCTCGAGGAGCTCATCGTCGGCAAGGAACTCGAGGCACTGCTCAAGGCTCATCTGCTTGGGCGGGATGAGGCGGAGAGCCTCGTCGGAGCCGGAGGCACGGGTGTTGGTGAGGTGCTTCGTGCGGCAGACGTTGACGGGGATATCCTCGGTCTTCGGGGAAACGCCGATGACCATGCCGGAATAGACCTTCGTGCCCGGAGTGATGAACATTGCGCCGCGGTCCTGAGCGTTCCAGATACCGTAGGCAACGGCCTCGCCTGTCTCAAAAGCGATGAGGGAGCCGGTATTGCGTCTTGCTATGTCGCCCTTGTAGGGATCGTATCTCTCAAACACGGAGGCGAGGATGCCCTCTCCTCTGGTGTCGGTGAGGAATTCGTTTCTGTATCCGAAAAGGCCTCTGGACGGGACGATGAACGACAGCTTCACGCGGTTGCCGACATTGACCATCTCAAGGAACTCGCCCTTTCTTGCGCCGAGCTTTTCCATAACGGGGCCCATGCTGTCGGACGGGACATCGACCACAACGCGCTCGACCGGCTCGCACATAACGCCGTCTATCTCCTTGTAGAGCACGCGCGGGGGGCTGACCTGAAACTCATAGCCCTCGCGGCGCATCGTCTCGATGAGGATGGACAGGCTCATTTCGCCGCGGCCTGCGACGTTGAAGCTGTCGGTGCTGTTCTCCACGTCGGTAACGCGGAGGGAAACGTCCTTCAGCGTCTCGCGCATAAGTCTCTCGCGGATCTGGCGGGAGGTGACGAACTTGCCCTCCTGACCTGCGAAGGGGCTGTCATTGACGGAGAAGGTCATCTCCAGAGTGGGAGCGCCGATCTTGACGAACTCGATAGGCTCGGCAAAGCCTCTTGCGCAGATAGTGTCGCCGATGGTGATATCGCCGATGCCGCTCATGGCGATGATGTTGCCTGCGCTTGCCTCGGTGACGGGCACGCGGTTAAGCCCCTCGAACTGATAGAGGGAGACGGCCTTGGCCTTCATGGTGGGATCGTCGGGAGTGTGGTAATTGCAGACCTCGATCTCCTGATTCTGCTTTATCACGCCGCGCTCGATACGGCCGACCGCGATACGGCCGACGTACTCGTTATAGTCGATGCTGCTGACGAGCATCTGGAAGGGCTTCTCCGTATCCATCTCGGGTGCGGGGATATACTCCATGATAGTGTCGAAAAGGGGCTTGAGGTCGGTGCCGACAACGTCGGGAGAGTAGCTTGCGGTGCCCTGTCTGCCGGAGCAGAAGAGCATCGGAGAGTCGAGCTGCTCGTCGGTGGCGTTGAGATCCATGAGGAGCTCGAGGACTTCATCGATGACCTCGTGGATGCGCTGGTCGGGACGGTCGATCTTGTTGACGACAACGATAACTCTGTGGCCGAGCTCAAGAGCGCGGGAGAGCACGAAGCGCGTCTGGGGCATGGGGCCCTCGGCTGCGTCAACGAGCAGGATAACGCCGTTGACCATCTTGAGGATACGCTCGACCTCGCCGCCGAAGTCGGCGTGACCCGGGGTATCCACTATATTTATCTTAGTATCGCCGTACCATACGGCGGTGTTCTTTGCCATGATCGTGATGCCGCGCTCGCGCTCGAGGTCATTCGAGTCCATAACGCGCTCAACAGTCTCCTGATTGTCTCTGTAGACACCGGACTGCTTCAAAAGCTCGTCGACCAGCGTGGTCTTGCCGTGGTCAACGTGGGCAATAATGGCTACATTTCTCAGTTTATCCATAGGTCTCTCCTATCTCAAAGGCTATATACTTAATTCACAACACAAAATGGTATGATATCACCCGAGAGCCGAAAAATCAAGAGGTTTTCTTTGATTTCGCGGAAAAACCTTCTTTAATAAGGAGTTTGGAATGACACTAACTGTCATTGCGAGGGATGAACGGAGCTTCGCGCCGTAGGGATAAACGGAGCTTCGCGGAGTGAGTCCGCTTCCTTCGTACTCTCTCGGCGTTGCCTCGCTCGTCCCTACGGGACACGGGGGCGGGCGGCGTTCCCCGTCATACTGCCGAAAGGAGGCACGCTTTCTGAACGTGCCTCCTCTTTTATGTATTTGCTGTATTCGGTTGGGATCAGCTGAGCGAGCTTACCTTGCCGTTATCGTACTTCCAGTCGGTGACCTTGCCGTTGGCATCGGTCACGCGGATATAGAGTGCGTTAATCGCTGTTCCTTCCTGAGATATCAGAACTACTGTTTGCGTATTCGGAATAGTTTCGTTCAAGCTCGTCCA
>DCGN01000131.1 GCA_002315275.1 Clostridiales bacterium UBA1777 | reverse complement strand
ATGTATGGCAGCGCCCGCAGTCTGACGGTGTCCGCGCATCCGACAAGGCTCACGGCTTCTTCCATCCCTGCTCCGCATACCCCATGAGCGACCTCACCATCAAGGTTGACTCCAGACTCTCCTGATATAAGAACAAACCTATCAGCGGCTTTCGGAAACGGAAGCCGCTGATTTTTTAAGCCGGATCGGAAGTCATCGCAATTCCTCGTTCTCTCAGCCTAATTGTGTTGCGCATCGCAGCACAGCGTGTTAAAATAAAACAAACTTCAGGAAACGGAACGGTACAGCACAATGTTTCAGGGCTTTTCAAAGTCAACGAGCGAATTTCTGTGGGAGCTCGCCTTCAATAACGAGCGCGAATGGTTCATGGCGCACAAGCAGGACTTCGAAAACTGCCTGAACACGCCGTTCAAGGCACTCGCGCGGGACACCTTCGCCCTGATGGACGGCAGATATCCGGACAAAGGCCTGCTTCTGCACACAGCGAGGATTTACAGAGATGCGCGCAGGCTTTTCGGCAGAGGGCCGTATAAGGATCATCTGTGGTTCTCGATAAAGGGCAGCAACGGGCTTCTCTGCGGGCCGATGTTCTGGTTCGAGATAGGCGCGAAGGACTACAGCTTCGGCATGGGCTTCTATGACACGAAGGCCGAAGACATGTTAAACTTCCGCCGCACGGTGGATGCCAACCCCGCGAGATTCGAAAAGCTCGTCTCCGACGTTGCATCACGCGGAATTTACAAGGTCTCGGGCGAGGAATACAAGAAAACCAAGGGCGAGAGGGACGGCGTGCTCGCCGAGTGGTACAACAGAAAGCAGCTCGGCGTAGAGTGTACGAGAGACTTCGGAGGTATGCTTTATGACGAAAAGCTCCCCGAATATCTTGCGGAGGAGTTTGAAAGGCTGATGCCGCTGTACGAATATTTCGTAGAGATCCTTAATATGGGAAAGTATAATTGACACACGGAGGATAGCACATGAAGGAGATACAAAGCGAAGCAAAGCTGACCTTTTTCGAAGCATCAAGCATCATTGTAGGCCACGGTGTCGGAGCGGGAATACTGTCAGTGCCGTATCTCGCGGCGCACAACAGCCTCAGAGAGATTTTAATCATTGCGGTCGTATGCTATCTTTTCAACCTCGTTTTGCACCTCATAATAGCAGAGCTTTCGTACAATAACGGCGGCGCGCAGTTCGTAAGCTGCCTTGAATCCGATCTGTTCGGCGGGAAACTGCAGAAGATCCTCACATGGATAGCGTTCGGCCTTCTGGGTATGTCGGGCATTGTCAACGTGAGCGCGTATCTGACGGGCGCGGCGGCCGTGTTCTCGTCATGGTTCGGCCTGTCGGACAAGCTCGGCATGATCCTGTTCTATGTGATAGGCGCAGGAGTCGTTTTCGTGGGCATGAAGCTCGTCGGCATATGCGAGAAGCTTGCGGTGTGGGCGATGATAGGCGTTGTCGGCATCATGCTCGTCGCGACGCTCATGCGTGACACCTGCGCTCTCCCGAGCGGCTGGAGAGGAGCGAACAACGCGCTTGCTCTGCTCGGTATGGTTTCGTTCTCGCTGTCCGCGGTAATGTCAACTCCACAGGTCGTCAAGGGTCTGCAGGGAGATGTTAAGCGCATCCGCGGCGCGATAGCGCTCGGCCTCGGCATCAATCTCTCGCTCATTCTCATCATTACGTTTATGACGCTGCTCGGCGCGGGCGCAAATATCACCAAGGACGGCGCACTCGTCGACCTTGCGAACGCGCTCGGCGGATGGGTCAGCATAGTCGGATACCTATTCACGCTGCTCGCTCTTGCGACCTCCTTCTGGGCAAATACGCTCAATCTGCGCGACGTTGTCCACGAGCAGACCAAATGGGGGCTGAGGCGCAGCTGGCTTCTGGCATCCGTGCCGTGCCTGCTTATCGCGCTTTTCAGCGTGATGTCGTTCGTCGATCTGACGCGTTTTGCAAGCGTCATTCAGGTCGTAACGGGTCTGAGCATAATCGTTGCATATAACCGCTCGAGGAAAAGAGTCGGCGAGTCTTTGATAATCGGCAGATTCGGCACTCTGCCGTTCCAGATAATCGTGACGGTCTGCTCCCTGCTCGTAACGGTCGGCGCGGTATTGAAAGTGAACTGATATGAAGAAGCTTTTTGCGGCAGCGATACCTGTTGCGCTTGCGGCATTCGGCGCGGGGGAGATATACAGCTACACATTCCTTCGCAGAGGCTCTCCGCTGCTTGAGCGCGCCTTCGGCAGAAAAAACCACTCCGAAGAGTATTACGCTTACAGATATTCCACGGCCGACAGGCTGAGAAAATCTCCTCAGCAGGTGCTTGAGATGAAAAGCTCCCGCGGCGAGAAGCTCAGGGGCTTTTATCTGCCGAGCCCGAACTCAAACGGAAAAAGGATCGCCTTCATAGTGCACGGATACCGCTCCGAGCACGCCGAAACGGCGGGAATGTTCCTTGATATGTATCACAGCCGCGGCTTTGACGTGTTCTGTCCCGATCATGCCGCTCACGGCGAGAGCGAGGGACAGACGATAGGCTATGATTATTACGAGAGCATAGACTGCCTCAGATGGATAAATGTTCTCCGCGAGCGCTTCGGAAATGACGTTCAGATGATCCTGCACGGCTTCTCGATGGGCGGCGCGACTGTCATGCGCATGAGTGCCGATTGCCCGGAGAACGTGCGCTTTATCATTGACGACAGCGGCTATACAAGCGCTGAGCATCTTATAAAGCCGCGTCTCGGAAGCTTTTACGGGCCGATAAGGCTTATGAACCGCGTTTTCGGTGGGTATGACCTGCGCGATACGAATGCTCTGCCGAAGCTTGCCGGGTGCGTCAAGCCGATCATCTTCGTCCACGGCAGGAAGGATCCCACGGTGCCTTTTGCCGAGAGCGAGCTTGCCTACGGTGCGTACACCGGGCCGAAGGCGAAGCTCTTCACGGACGATGCCCGCCATATAGAGACCTTTTATCTGTATCCGCGGGAATACGAGGCGCTGATAGACGAGTTTACGGAGAAATATTTCATATAAAGGAGAAATATATGATCAGCATCAGAAGAGCCACGGAAGATGACTATACTCTCATAAGAGACTTCTATTATGAACTCATAGACGCGATGGAGGATTATCAGTATAAGCCCGGTTGGAAGAAGGATATTTACCCCTCTCGGGAAATGCTCACGAGCGCAATAGCGGCGGGGGAAATGTATGTCGGCTTTGAGGCCGGAAGGTGCGCCGCGTGCATGATAGCGAACCACGCATACAACGAGGCTTACGAAAAAATAAAATGGTCTGTAGAGGCCAAGGGCGACGAGGTGTTCGTCATCCACGCGCTCGGTGTCGGCACGGACTATGCGGGCCGCGGTTTTGCAAAGGAGATGGCACGCTATGTTATCGCACTTGCAAAGGCGCAGGGCGCGAAGACGGTCAGGCTCGATGTGCTGCAGGGCAACCTCCCTGCGGAGAGAGCATATGAGAGCGTGGGCTTCAAGCCGCTCGAGACGATATCAATGTATTATGCAGACACCGGCTGGACGTATTTCAAAGCGTTTGAGTATATTATCTGAGTAAAGAAAAGGTTAGGGAGATCAAAGATGAAAGTTTTAGTTACCGGCGGCGCCGGATATATCGGAAGCCATACCTGCGTGGAGCTGCTTGAGAAGGGCATGGAGGTCGTCGTTGTTGACAACCTTGTCAACTCGAGCGCAAAGTCCATCGACCGCATTGAGCAGATAACGGGTAAGCGCCCCGAATTTCATAAGGCTGACGTGCGCGACAGGGAGGCGCTGAACAGAATATTTGACGTTAATCCCGACATTAACTGTGTTATCCACTTCGCGGGGCTCAAGGCTGTCGGAGAGAGCATCGAAATGCCGTTGGAGTACTATGACAACAACATCTTTTCAACGGTCATCCTATGCGAAACGATGCGTGACCACGGGGTGAAAAACATAGTCTTTTCCTCCTCGGCGACAGTCTATTCCTCAGAAAATGTCATGCCGCTGAAGGAGACCGCAAAAACAGGAACCTGCACAAATCCCTACGGATGGACAAAATACATGTCCGAGCAGATCATGCGCGACATAGCCAAGGCTGACAGCGAGTGGAGTGTTGTGCTCCTGCGCTACTTCAACCCTATCGGCGCACACAAGAGCGGACTTATCGGCGAAGACCCCCGCGGCATTCCGAACAACCTGATGCCGTATATCTCTCAGGTCGCCATAGGCCACCGCGAGCACCTCAGCGTCTTCGGTAATGATTACGATACGCCCGACGGCACGGGTGTGCGTGACTATATCCATGTGGTAGACCTTGCGCGCGGCCACGTCGCGGCCATTGAGTATATGCAAAGCCATAAGGGAGAATCCGTTTTCAATCTCGGCACGGGTAACGGCTTCAGTGTGCTCGATATGGTAAAGGCATTCGAGAAAATAAACGGCGTAATAATACCGTATGTTATCGCGCCGCGCCGTGCGGGAGATCTCGCATCGGTTTATGCTTCTCCCGACAAGAGCGCCGAGAAGCTCGGTTGGAAAGCGCAGTACGGCCTCGAGGACATGTGCCGCGACGCGTGGAACTGGCAGAAAAACAATCCCGACGGATACGGCAAATAAATCCGGACGTGGGCTGGCCGTCCGCACCTCTGCCGCTGAGACGCGGGTGAGTATCTTTTGGACGGATGAGTTTATATAAGCAAAGAGAGCCGGACACCTCGCATAAATGCGTCCGGCTCTCCTTTTTGCTCGGGTATAACCCGGAAAATGTTTACATTCGCCCAATGTTTATGATAAACTGTTTATAAATGATGCGGGATGAACCGCAGAACGGAAAACGGGGGATAGGAGGGGAAGCCGTGTTCAAAAGAGCGGTCGTTTTCATCACAACAGCCATTGTATGCCTTGCAATAGGATTTTTCGGCGTTCGCCTTTTCGTGACCGTGCCGGAGACACCGGAAGTGACCGAAGCACCGGCGCCTGCCCCCTCGTCAGCGCCTGAGCCTGTCACGACTCCCGAGCTTACGGAGGCAGCCGAGCCGGATACCGTGGCGGGATATATCAAGGGCATAGATGCCGATGTCGTGCTTGCGGTTCTCAACAGAGGTGATACAGTTGAGTATATGGGCGACGTGAAGGGCCTATACGGATACAGCATCGTAAAGCACGGCGAACTGTTCGGCCTTGTCGAGAGAAGGTTTATACGGCTTGATTATGAGGAGAACTGCGAAGAATGGACGGGCTACTCCTGCAGCGGCGCGATCCTCTATGAGGATATCGACCTTGACGTCGAGCTCGAAATGCTGAGGTTCAACACGGAGGTAACCGTTGTTGATGAGTTTGATGAATGTTATTTCGTCAGGATAGGAGACAAGCAGGGCTTCGTGAAGACCCGGGCGATCAGCAGGACAGCGAACTCGGCCTACTCGAACGGCGGCGATGACGGCGGCGATGACACGGGAGCTGACGGAGGGGATATAGTCCTTTGCTGCGGCGGAAGCTTTGTTGCCGGAGCCGTGCCCCTTGCCGTGACCGTTGATCAGGAGGGCATATGCTACGGAAAGGCGACTGTGCGCCTGGACGGAACAAAGCTTCTTGCCGGGCTGTTTGAATACGGCGATGAGGTACGCGTGCTCAGCATAGACGGAGCAACAGCGAGGATATATATTTACGGGACAGAAGCAACGGCGGACAGCCGCTGCATCCGCCTTGAGACGGAGGAGAAATATCAGCCGTGGGAGGCCTTCGTCGGTTCCGAAGGCTGGACATATACCGGGCTTGATCTTTTGGGAAAATCAAAAAGCAGGCTGATGCTTAATTCAACGGTTGAGGTGCTGGAGGTGCTCGGAAGCATGTATCTTGTCAGAGTCAACGGAGAGCTTTTCTATATGACGGAGACCGGCGTCTCCGAAACGAAGATACCGATCAGCTACTCGGGCGGAGGAGACAGCGGTGATGCGGACGGTGGAAATTCCGGCTGGACTGAGCCGATGCTATGATTATCTGAACTAAAATCTGAACAAAAAACAGCCGCTCTGCATTTTTCGCAGAGCGGCTTGCCGGTTATCAGAGCTTTCTTCTTGCGGTTGACGTTAACAGCTTGAGCGTCCCGCTGGGAAGCAAGAAATATTATACAACGCAGCATCTCGCGTTTTTGCCGTTTTCATATCGGAGTCTTTGTGGTATATTTCTATCAGGCGATGTCTGCGGTGTTATTTTATCGGGTTAATAGGCTGTTCAAGCCCAAGCCATTTCTCGAAGGTGTTTCATCAGTATTTCCATGTTACCCCATCCTCTGTGAGGAAATCACCGACTGTCTTTTCAACCGAGAACTAAGGTTCCCGAAAAAGCTATAACACGAATAAGGAGTACGTTATATGAATAAAAAGCTGCGCGAGGATGCGGATGCGATCATTTCCGCATCGATTAATGCCGTAAAGCCCGATGAGGCAGTGTGCCGCGCCCTGTCAGATAAGACATTTCCGGGAAGAGTTTTTCTCGTTGCCGCAGGAAAAGCCGCATGGCAGATGGCGAAGGCCGCGAAGGATTATCTCGGTAATAAAATAGAAAGCGGAGTCGTCATCACAAAATACGGCCACGTCAAGGCACCAATAGACGGTGTGGTATGCTGCGAGGCAGGCCACCCCATCCCGGACGAAAACTCCTTCTCCGGTACGCTCAAGGCGCTTGAACTCGTAAAAGGGCTTGAAGCAAGCGATACGGTGCTGTTTCTGCTCTCGGGCGGAGGCAGCGCGCTGTTTGAAAATCCGCTTATATCGGGCGAAGAGCTGCAGGATATCACGTCCCGGCTTATGGCCTGCGGTGCCGATATAGTTGAGATAAATATTATCCGCAAGCGCCTGAGTGCTGTCAAAGGCGGCCGATTTGCAAAGCTTTGTGCGCCGGCGCATGTCTTCAGCATCGTTTTAAGCGATATATTGGGTGATCCTTTGGATATGATAGCAAGCGGCCCCGCCTGCCCCGACTCATCTACCTGCGAACAGGCTGTTGCCATCGCGGAGAAGTACAGTCTCCGCCTTTCGGGGGAAGCAAAGGCGCTTCTGCGTTCAGAAACACCCAAGGAGCTGACGAATGTAACCACCTATATCACGGGCAGTGTACGCGAGCTTTGCTCCGCTGCAGCGCAGGCATGCCGCGAGCGCGGATATGAGCCCATCGTTCTGACCGACAGACTGTGCTGTCAGGCAAGAGAGGCGGGAAGCTTTCTGGCATCCGTCCTGCTGTCGCATGCAGGGCAAGGCAGGTCGGTAGCTTTCATTGCGGGCGGGGAAACCGTTGTAAAGCTTGTCGGCAAGGGCAAGGGCGGACGGAATCAGGAGCTTGCGCTCTCGGCTGCAGAAGGAATAGCCGGTCTTGACGGTGCAGCCGTATTCTCTGTCGGCAGCGACGGAACAGACGGCCCTACCGATGCCGCGGGAGGCTATACCGACGGCGATACTCGCGCTGAGCTTGCCGCCCTTGGGCTCTCGGTGTACGGAGTGCTCGAGAACAACGATGCATACAATGCGCTTAATGCCGTCGGCGGCCTTGTGTTCACCGGGCCGACCGGTACAAATGTAAACGATGTTGCCGTGGCGCTTCTGCGCGAACAATAAAATAAGCTCGAAAGCCGGACTTCAAAACAGGACAGTCCGGCTTTTCAATTGAGCAGGATTATATCTCCTAAGGCAAACCGCACAGCAGGCTGATCCACAGGCCGAAATACAGCACATATGAGACGTAATCTCAAGCCTGAAGTTCATAGACTTGGGGCGCAGCTGTCTTGAGCGGCAGTCGATCATATACTCTTCAATAGCATAGTCAAAACTCATATTAGCCATACAAAAACTCTCTTGTTTATAGGCTTGAAATACAGGCAATAAACAGGAGAGTTTACCTCGGATATGAGGGCATCAGCA
>DCGN01000111.1 GCA_002315275.1 Clostridiales bacterium UBA1777 | reverse complement strand
ACATAAACGCTTTCCAAAATAGCATCCCACAGGGCGGCAACGGCCTCATCCGCTTCCATATCCGGGAACGCCGTCTGCGCCCACGCCTCATTCGGAACTCCCGCAACACACCAAGGATACTCCATCTTCATTGCCAGCTCATCGCTGACGGCATACGCCTCTGCCGAAGCCGCACTCGCTCTTGCAATGCGGTCACCGTCAATTCCTTCGTAAAGATTGGGGACTCTTGAGCGTATGAAGAGGAATGATGCCCCCTGCAAAGCATAGCCGTTTTCAAAATCCTTCAGATAATCCGGTACAGTATCGAAAACAGCATCGTCCGCTTTGAGATATTTTTCTCTTGTTACGTAGTTATCGCTCCAGCTCATGATGACCTCTGCCGCGCCGGCGTCATACGCCGCAGTAACGCAGAGCCTTGCAAACTCGGCACAGTCAACGGGGCTGTAGATAATGACCGTTTCTCCGTCCTTGACCTGAAGGCCTATATTGATGAGGACGGAAGCGTACTCGGCAAGTATTGCTTCAAATTCCGCTGAGACAGTATTCTCTTGTGCATCCTCGGTGACAGCGGCTCCGCAGGCAGAAAGGCCGCATAGGATCACGACCGTCAGAAAAATAGCCATAAACCGTTTCATGAATTTATACTCCTTATCTCTTATCTTACTCGTGAACATAGCCGCGGAGCACATTAAATATCGATAAAAACCATATTTCTAAAGGCACTGTCAGGGCTCTGTGCATATTTGAGCGTTGTTATTCTGCTTTTCAGAATAGAAAGCGATATAACGTTATCCGTATTTTCCGGATCGAAGAGATCGCCGTTGTAGCTTACGATCACCTTTAATTTGTCATCCTTTTCGCTGTACTCAACAGCAAAACGTATCTTGTAATCCGGATTATGCTTTAACAGGATCTGCTGACACAGCTCCTCAAAGATCGACTGAAGCACATAAACAGCTTTTTTCTCGATGCGGATCTTTTGTCCGTACTGTTCAATATCGGTCATTACCCCGATAAAGTCATAATTTTTCTTATCTATTACTGTGTCAAAAACCTTCAGCCCGCGTATGAATCGGCGAGTCAACGTCTTCTGCGGGTTCTCGAATATCTGTTCGGGAGTTCCGTCCTCGTATATTCCGCCCTCTTCCATGAAAAACACACGGCTGCTTATCTCCCTGGCAAATTTCATCTCGTGGGTGACTATCATCATTGTAATGCCCGTTTTCGCAAGTTCTCTGATAACGGTCTGCACCTCGCCGACCATTGTCGGGTCCAGGGCGGAAGTAGGCTCATCGAACAGAATGACCTCCGGGTCCAACGCAAGCGTTCTCGCTATCGCAACGCGCTGCTTTTGTCCTCCGGAAAGCATATGCGGATACTGAAGAGCACGGCTGTCCATGCCGACCGAATGCAGCAGCTGCATCGCCCTGTCATAAGCCTCCTGCTTTGATTTTCCGAGAAGATCCATCTGCGGGATCATTATATTTTCGAGAGCCGTCAGATGGCCGAACAGATTAAAGCTTTGGAACACCATGCCGATCTTGCGGCCGATCTCGTACTCTTTATAGCCCGGAGCCGTAATATCGGTTCCGTCCACGAAAATCTTCCCGGAGGTCGGTCTTTCCAGCAAATTGATCATCCTCAGAAGAGTGGATTTTCCGCAGCCGGATGGGCCTATAACGGCAATGACGTCACCGTCATTGATCACGGTACTGACATTATTAAGAGGGGTAACTCTTTCATACGCTTTTGTAATGTTCTTCAGCTCAATCATTCGTTTTTACCCCCTTTAAGATCCGGCTCTCTTTTCTGCTGCACGGATCGAGGTTTATTTCGATTCTGCCGATGAGCTTTGTGAGCAGCAATGCCATTGAGAAATAGATCGCCGCCGTGACCGCCAGCGGGAAGAATGCCTCGTAGGTGCGGGAGCGGATTATGTCCGTGACCATTGTAAGATCCTGCACCGCGACGTAGCTTACGATCGATGTGCTCTTGATCAGCGCGACAAGCTCACCCTTGTATCCGGGGACAAAATACGGGATCGTCTGCGGCAGGATCATGCGCATAAAGCCCTTTGTATCCTTATAGCCCATGGCTCGTACAGCGAGTGTCTGTCCGATGTCAACAGCCTTTACCGCTGTGCTGAACAAAGATTTGACCGAGCATGCAAACATCAAAGAAAACGCGATTACAGATACGGTTATTCCGGAGAAGCCCGCCTTTGCAAAGAGCAGATAATAGAAGATCATCAGAATGACAACGGCCGGCGTCATCTGCAGGAATTCGGATATCCGGTCGATCACAGTGTTGATCGCCCGTTTTCTTTTCCTGTAGAGCAGGAATAACAGGAAGCCGAGTAAGCTGCCGACAATTGCGGAAATCACCGTTATAAGGACAGTAACGCCCAGTCCGCTCGCAAACATCTTCCAGCGTTCTTCGCGGATAAACGTCTTTCTGAAGCTGTTCGCAACGGACTTTATGAAAACGAGAATATCGGACTCGCTTTCCTCCCGCGTTCCCTTTGTGATGATCACAATGCCGCCGTAATAGTTCGGAGCAGAGAAATCGACCGTCTGCCTTCTCTCTTCGGTGATCGTAATGCAGGAGCCGCCGAAATCATATTTGCCGCTTCCGATCGCTTCCAGAATACTTTGTGTGCTGTCGAAATCAATGATCTCCAGTGAATAGCCGTAATTTTCGCAGAAACGGACGGCAATATCTATGTCGTATCCCAGATAGCTGCTGCCGTCTTTGCAGCAGAACGGAGCTCCTATATATGAGCTTACTGCCATGCGAAGT
Organism: Clostridiales bacterium UBA1777; assembly: GCA_002315275.1. Lineage (GTDB taxonomy): Bacteria > Bacillota > Clostridia > Oscillospirales > Oscillospiraceae > Limivicinus. The sequence goes on along the minus strand of DCGN01000111.1, from coordinate 4,189 downwards.
GTTCCGTTTTCCCCTGTGAGCTTCGACATATCAACTGTCTGAAGTGTGGTATTGTCACCGAACCATGCAGCATCTATCTCGTCAAGCGTGCCGTCGGCTTTCAGATTTTTTATGAAGGAGTTCATTTGCTCCCTAAGCTGAGGATAATTTGAATTATTCTTTTGAAAAACGTAGCCATACTCGTTGATAGCCACGACGGAATGTACATGGTGATCCTCATAGGCTTTGACCAATATGCGTGCTATCGGCTGATCCGTAATATAAGCATCAACCGTGCCGTTTTCCAAAGCCTTGCCAAGCTCTGTGCTGGATGCAAATTCAACGATATTCGGAGAATTGATCGACGCTTCTGCGGCAGCCTTCATAATACCCCCGGAAAGGCATCCTATCTTTTTCCCTTTTAGCCCGTCAAATGCGGACGAAGCGCTGATCTTTGAAAGATCGAACTCATCCTCTTTTTTTATTACGATAACTGTGCCGCCGTTGTATTCCGTATCGGAAAAATTGAAGGTCTCCCGCCGTTCTTCTGTTACGGTGATGCAGGAGGCGCCCATGTCGCATTCTCCGCTGCTTATCAAGCTGAAGATATCGCTGAAATTTGTATCTACGAACTCAAGCTCGTAGCCATATGCCTTGCAGAAGCGATAAGCAATATCAGCCTCGTATCCGCAGAATCCGCCATGATGATAGTACACAAACGGCTCTCCGACAGTCGTGCAGACGGCTATGCGTACCGTGCCGTTATTTCCGGTCAGATCGCTGTAGTCGATCTCCTTTATATCCTCGTCTTCCCCGAACCATATACCGTCGATCTCCTCGAGTGTTCCGTCTGCGCTGATCTGCTGCAGGAACTCATTCATCTCTGTACGAAGCTTATCCGCTTTCTGATCGTCTTTTCGGAAAAGGAATGCGTAGTCTGCCTTTTCCACAACGCCCAACACATGGTGATTCGGATAAATCGACAGAGCATGCCGAACTAAGGGCTGATCATCGAAATAAGCATCGATTTTATCGGCTTCCAGCGCCGCCGTGAGGTCATCCAACGTTTCCATTTCCACGATATTGGCGCTCGGGATCAGTCGATCGAGTATATCATCGCCTACGCTGTCTTTTATTACGCCGATGTTTTTCCCCTTGAGCACTGCAAATTGAGATGTATCCGAAATCTCAGAGACATCGGTCTCCTCATATTCGCGGGTGACGAGAACAACGCTGCCCTCGTAGTTCGGGTCGGAAAAGTCCATCTCCTCCTTGCGTTCCTCCGTCACGCATATGGAAGACGCGCCAAAATCTATCAGTCCGCTTGCAATACCGGCAAAGAAGCCGCCCACATTGGAGTCTGTAATATGAATGCCGTAGCCATACTCCCTGCAGAAGCGGACGGCAATGTCCACATCATAACCGACGTAGGAGTTGTCCTTCACATAGACGAAAGGTGCTCCCACAGCGGAGATCATAGAAAACTCCAGCGTTCCGTTCTCTCCCGTCAGATCAGAGGTATCCACCACCTTTTGCGATTCATCATCACCGAACCAGATGGCATCGATGCTGCGTATCGTTCCGTCAGCCTTGATCTTGGCAAGGAACTCATTCATCTGCGCGCGGATAACCGCCGTTTTCTCTGTGCCCTTCGGGTAAACATACGCATATGGGCACTCCTCGAATATGCCTGTGATATATTGGTCTGTGTACGTTTGGCACAGGAGTCTCGCCATAGGCTCATCGGCAATGTATGCGCTGATCTTGCCGGTCTTCAAAGCCAAGGCCATGTCGGCGTTGGAGTTATAGTATTCCACCGTAGCCTCGGGGATATATTGATTGATGACGGCATCGAATACGGTGCCGATCTGCACGCCGATGCTCTTGCCGGCAAATCTGATTGCGAGCGCCTGCAGCGAATCGCTGTCGACATTTGAATCTTCACTTGCAACTGTTATCGTGCCTGTGCCGACAGGCTCGCTGTCTGCGGGCGCAGAATCGGAAGAATCATTTGCAGAACACGCTGTAAGCCCCGGGAGAAGCATCAATACCGCCAAGATGACTGATAATATTCCGGGGCTTGTTTTTTTCATAGAGTTATCCCTCCGTCTTTGCAGCTGCGTAAAAATATACATAATATATTATAATCCGTGTCAGGCAGGAGGGCAAGGATGCACAGCAGCTTTTTTATGCAAATCTCAGGCTGTTTTTGCTGATATACGAGCAAAATACCGGGCTGATTTCATCTTCATCCACAGAAAAACCGCTTGTTTTCTTGACATTTCCAAGGAGGCAGTATTATACTGAATGAGAATAATATAAAAGAGGAAATACGGTATCATGAATTATTGCACAAGCAGAGAACTATCTGAAAAATGGGGTATCAGCCAGCGGCGTATCGTATGTATGGCTGCGGAAGGCAGATTCCCCGGTGCAGAAAAATACGGGAAAAGCTGGATATTTCCCGAACACACTCAAAAGCCCGCCGATGGAAGGACAAAAGAAGCCAAAGCCGAGCACAAAGATGATTTTTTCCGCTTTCCGCTTTTCTTGGCGGATGAGAGCAGCTATTTTCCACCGTTGATCTCCGAGGAAGCCCTTCTGCGAAAAGCGCAGCTCGATTATTATGCCTGCGATTATGATAGCTCAAAAAACGCGCTCGATACGCTCGCGGATAACACCGGGAGCATTTATATCAGGATCATGTCTCTTTTTTATCTTTGCTCTCTTGCTGTTGAGGTGTACTGCGGCAAGAATTATGCGGGCTATTTTGCTCGGCTTCGGCTTGCACTTGCAGAGGATTTCCCCCACAAAAAGGATATGGAGCTTGTCATTCCGTGGCTATATACGATCACGGTCCAGTTTCAGAACGTTTCGGACAATCTAACCGTTGATCCGCTGTATGAATATTCCCCTGCTGTTCAGCCGCTGATTTCATATCTGTCCTTCTATCATTTGTCAAAAGTCTTTCCGTCAAAAAAAGTGAATTTCAAATTTGATGTTTACGAAATTCTCTGCTCACAGTTAGCCAAAAACGGATTTTATTACGAAGCTTGTGAGCTTCACTTTGTTCTGTTCGTTGCCTATTATATTTCTATGATGGAAGAAGCAATGCTTCATCATCTGAGGAAAGGTCTTGATCTTGTTAATGAGCATCGGTTTTACATCATAGCAGCCAGTTACGAGTCATATTATCAGAGTGCCTTTAACATCGTTCTCAAGGATTATCCCGAAGATTTTGTCAATATGATAGGGCACAATTCGGAACTGATCAGCGAAAGCATCGGCAGGTTCTCTCTGCAATGCGGCAGCACCGATATTTTCAGCACACTCTCCAAAAACGATTACAGTTATCTTATTTATGCGGTTCAGGGGAAAACCTACAAGCAGGTCGCTCATCATCTGAACATTTCCGAGCGCACGGTCGCTAACCGATACGCCGACATTTTTGCCAAGCTCGGTATCGGCAGCAAAAACGAGCTGATGCAAATGATGGAGGATGCCTCTATTGCCATAACCGAAAATGCCTATGTCCCGAAGCTATGATAAATACCTTGCGTTCGGCAGTTCGAGCTACGGCTAAACAAGCATATGGACAAGTCGCATCGCAGGAGTATATGGTTCAAATCAACGGAAAAGGCAGCCGATCACTCGACTGCCTCTGATTATTTTAATGTGACAGTATTTAACGCACCGCTGTTTCACCGCTCTGTTTTCCGACACCGGAGGCAGACGGCATAGAACACCACGGCTCCTGCCTGTGCCGCCACGGATACGGCAACAAGGAGAGCCGGATCTGTGTCATACAACGCGCCAAGCAGCCAGCTTCCGAGAAACCACGCGATTCCGAAGCCGGTTTCGAAAATCCCGAATCCTGTGCTGCGCATTGACCGGGGAATGATCTGGCTGACCGCCGCCTTCATAATGCTTTCCTGCGCTCCCATTCCGATGCCCCAAAGCACGATTCCGAGTATGATCATCCGCGGATCTCCGGAAAGGAAGATGAAAGCCGCAAAAAAGGTGCTGCAAAGGGTGGAAATGATCAGGGCTTTCAGCCCTATCCTGTCAAACAGCCAGCCGAAAAACAAGGCAGCGACAGCATCGACAGCCATAGCTCCGGCATATAGTAGGCTCAGTGCGGAATCCGGGAAGGCCTGCGTTTTTGCGGCATGCAGCGTGATAAGCGTAAAATCCGCAAAGCCGAAAGCGA
>DCGN01000007.1:8689-12043 GCA_002315275.1 Clostridiales bacterium UBA1777 | reverse complement strand
TGAAGGCAGAGCGTGAACGCCGCGAAGCCATCCTCCGCGCAGAAGGCGAGAAGAGAGCAGCCATCCTTGAGGCAGAAGGCGAAAAGGAATCCGCTATCCTTCGCGCAGATGCAAAGAAGCAGCAGCAGATCCTCGAGGCGGAAGGCGAAGCAGAAGCCATCCTCACCGTTCAGAGAGCTACTGCCGAAGGTATCAGACTCATCAACGAGTCTACGCCTACAGACGCAGTCCTTAAGATCAAGGCTCTTGAGGCCTTCACTGCCGCCGCTGACGGAAAGGCAACCAAGATAATCATCCCGAGCGAGATACAGGGCCTCGCAGGCCTCGCTTCCGGCATTATCGAGAGCGTAAAGGGCGAGTAAGCTCCGGCAAATAAACAAAATAAAAAGCTCCCCCTTTTTTAAGGGGGGCTTTCTATACCTATGACAGATGAGGATACGGCGATGAAAAGCGAAAAAGCATTAGATTTTCTGAAGCGCCGCGGTATGAACGCGGATACCTTTGAACCGGATGAGCTATCCGAGCATATGCTTAAGGAAATGCGCTACGGCCTTGCAAATTTCACAAGGACCGTTCCCATGATACCCACATACCTTCGCGCCGAGGGCACGATAGAGGACGGAGCATCTGCTATCGTTATCGATGCGGGCGGTACTAATTTCCGCACGGCGGTGGTAACCTTCAAAAACGGAGGCTACGAAGTCACGGACATGAAAAAGAAGGGTATGCCCGGTGTGGGCAGGAGCGCATCGTGGCAGGAGTTTATATCATTCGTTGTTGACGACCTGATGCCGATAATAGACCGTTCGGACGATATCGGCTTCTGCTTTTCATACGCCGCAGACTCTACTCCGGACAGAGACGCGATCGCGCACCCTCTCACAAAAGAGGTAGTTCTGACGGAGATAGAGGGCAAGCCGGTGGGTGCATCGGTGCTTGAGGAGCTAAAACGCCGCGGAGTAACAGGCAAGCGCATTACCGTTTTGAACGATACACCCGCTGTCCTGCTCGGTACGGGCGCACTAATAGACAGAACGCAGTATGACAGCATAATAGGCATGGTCAGCGGTACGGGCATGAACGCCTGCTGCATAGTACCCGACAGGGACATACTTAAGCTCGGCCTTGACGGAGACAACGGCATGATTATCAACCTTGAGGCGGCGACCTTCTCCGACGTGCCGCGCGGTGAAATGGACGAGATTCTTGACAGAGAGAGCACGATACCGGGTAATTCCCGCCTTGAGAAAATGACTGCCGGCGTTTATCTCGGCGAGCTTGTGCGCATCACGCTGAATACCGCCGCGGATGACGGAGAGCTTTCGGAAGGCTCGGCGGAGGAAATCAGAGCGCTCAGGAAGATCGATTCGGCCGTTATTGACGCATGGGCAAGCGGAGAAAAGCTTGATTCCGTCACGGACAACGCAGACGATGCCGCGTTCGTGCAGACGGTCTGCCTCGAGATATTCCGCCGCGCCGCTCTCGGAGACTGCGCGTGCCTTTTGGCTATCCTGAAGCTCACGGGCAAGGGTGTTGATAAGCCTGTGCTGATCTGCGCTGAGGGCTCGCTCGTACAGAAGGGAAGACATCTCAGACCCGCCCTTGAAGCGCTGCTGCACGAGTATGCCGAAGCCGGTATGGGCAGAAAGATAAAGTTCGTTGTCAGCGAAGAGACAACGCTCCCGGGCTCTGCCGCTGCCGCGCTTTTCAATAAATAAGGTTCATTTAAAGCCTCGCTTTAAGCGGGGTTTAATTATTTGCCCTTTGGCTTGAATATGAGCGAAAATATGACACCGAATAACAGCGCGGCGCATATCCCGGCCGATGATGCCGTCAGCCCGCCGGTGAAAATGCCGATCGCACCCTTTTCCGCGACAGCCTCGCGCACGCCCTTTGCGAGAAGATTCCCGAATCCAGTCAACGGCACTGTCGCACCCGCGCCTGCATTTTCCGCAAACGGCTGATACAGTCCCGTGGCGCCGAGCAGAACGCCGACAACGACGTATAATGTGAGTATCCGCGCGGGTGTGAGCTTCGTATAATCAATAAGCGCTTGGCCTATCATGCAGAGAAGTCCGCCGGCTGCGAAGACCTTCAAATACATTGCCATGCTCATTCTGCCGCCTCCAGAGATACAGCGTGGCATATCGCAGGGATGCTCTCGCCCTGCAATATTGCCGTAGGGGAGTGGAGCGCTCCGGTCGCGGCGAAGAGAACTCGCTTCCATATGCCTTTTTCCATCGCGGGAACAATATGCGCGGCGAGTACGCTTGCACAGCATCCGCAGCCAGAACCGCCCGAGTGAACATCCTGCGCCGCGGGGTCATAGATAAGCATCCCGCAGTCGATATAGCGAGGGCCGAGGTGTATTTCGTCTTCGGTGAAGAGCTTTTCGAATATGTCATGCCCGAGCGCACCGAGGTCACCTGTAAATACGGCATCGTAGTATTCTATCGGGCGGCCGGTTTCCGCAAGATGCGCCTTGACGGTATTGTAGGCTGCAGGTGCCATCGCCGCGCCCATGCTGTTCGCGTCGGTCAACCCCGTGTCGTGGATGATACCTATTGTTGCGAGAGTTATGTCGACCATACTTGGAGCGGTTGACATAACAATTCCACCTGCGGCTGTTACGGTCCATTGAGATGCGGGCGGCCTCTGCCCTCCGTATTCGAGCGGGAGGCGGAACTGCCGCTCGGCCGAGCAGAAATGCGATCCGGTGAGAGCGCAAACGGTGTCAGCGCTCCCACCGTCGATTATCATAGCGCCGACAGCGAGAGCCTCCGCCATTGTGGAGCATGCTCCGTACAGACCGAGATGCGGTATACCCGAAGCGCGAAGCGCATAGGCAGAGCCGGAGCATTGATTGAGAAGGTCTCCTGCGAGCATAACGTCTATATCGCACGCGCTGAGACCTGCCTTTTTCATAAGCGTATTGAAGCACAGCTTTTCCATGCGGCTCTCAGCCTTTTCCCATGTGCTTTCGCCGAAGTAGGGGTCATTTGAGATAATATCGAAATGCCTGCCGATAGGGCCGCAGCCCTCGTATTTTCCGCCTACGGCGGCATGCGCGAAAATGCCGATCCGTCTGTCAAACATAACGGTCTGCCTACCGAGCTTTTTTGCCATATACAGCTACCTCTGATAGATATTTGATATAGCTATTGTTCTCTGAATAGGCAAAAATATACGAAAGATCCCCCGAGAAAAGCACATTGCATATCTCGGGGGATGAAAATATTATGCGAGAAAGCCGCTGATTATCTGCTCTTCCGCTTCCTGAGGGGTGAGGCCGAGCGTCATCAGCTTGATAAGCTGGTCACCGGCGATCTTGCCGATGGCGGCCTCGTGGATCAG
>DCGN01000007.1:0-8672 GCA_002315275.1 Clostridiales bacterium UBA1777 | reverse complement strand
GCGTCAACGTTCTTGGCTTCAAGCTCGGGGACAGCGAGAACCTTCGCGTTGTCCATTATTATCGCATCGCACTCGGTGTGGCCGGAGCAGGCGCAATCGCCGATGATGCGGGAGCAATAGCGCTGATAGGAATCCTCTCTTGCAACGGAGCGGGACACAACGTCCGCGCTTGCGCCGTCACCGCAGAGCTCAATCGTGTAGTTGCTGTCGGCTGTCTGCGAGCCGTGAGTCATGAGGCGCTCATGCACTACGAGGCGGGCGTTTGCTGCGAGTTTGACCTTCGTGTCGCGGACGGTTGAGTCAACGCCCTTTATCTGCACCATCTCCATCTCAAGCGTGCTGTTTTCGTCGATATCAACTATCGTGCCGGGGTTCATGATGCGCTGGCCACGCCCGTCACCATCGCCGTAGTGCTTCTCGACGTACTTTACCTTGGAGTTTTTGCCGATGTGGAAGGTGTGTATACCGTCGTGCCGAGAGTCCTGCGTGCCGCAGTTGTTGATGCCGCAGCCTGCAACGATGACAACGTCGCAGTCATCGCCGACGAAGAAATCGTTGTATACCGTCTCTTTCAGACCGCTTTCGCTGAGGACGACGGGGATGTGAACGCTCTCGTTTTTCGTGCCGGGGGCGATCGTGATATCAATGCCGTTTTTGTCTTCTTTTGTGGTGATCTGAATGTTGGCAGTACTGTTCCTGCCGGCTGACTCGCCGTTTGCGCGTATGTTGTATGCTCCGGTAGGTGTCTTATGGAGGTCGGCTATCTCGGCAAGTATTCTCTTCTGTATCTCGTCAAGCATTTTTGCTGCCTCCGTCCTCTATTTTGTTGCAGGTGGGCGCAGAGTTCTTGAGGAGCTCGGGGAGTATCTCCTGCTTCGTGCCGATCTGCTTTACCTGGCCGTTTGCTATGAGGATTATCTCGTCGGCAATGTTGAGTATCCTCTCCTGATGGGAGATGATGAGGATAGAACCGTGAGTCTTTTTCTGCATGTTCTCGAATACATAGATAAGGCTCTGAAAGCTCCAGAGGTCTATGCCTGCCTCAGGCTCATCAAAAACGGACAGCTTCGTGCCGCGGGCGAGAACGGTCGCGATCTCGATGCGCTTGAGCTCGCCGCCGGAGAGAGAGGAGTTTACTTCGCGGTCGATATAATCTCTTGCGCAGAGACCGACAGCGGAAAGATACTCACATGCCTCGGAAACGGAGAGCTTTTTCTTCGCGGCGAGACGCAGAAGGTCAATGACCTTGATGCCCTTGAAATGCACGGGCTGCTGAAGCGCAAAGCTTATACCGGCGTTGGCGCGCTCCGTGATGCTCATGTCGGTGATATCCTCGCCGTTGTAAAAAATCCTGCCGGATGACGGCTTCTCAATGCCCATTATGAGCTTCGCAAGCGTGGACTTGCCGCCGCCGTTCGGGCCGGTGATAACAACGAACTTTCCGTCATCTATAGTAAAACTGACGTCTTTGATTATTTCCTTGTGGACATTATCCTGAGCCACGTCAAAGGATATGTTCTTTAATTCTAACAATTTATATCCGCCCTTCTGAAAGTGTAAATCAGCCTATGTATTATACGCCTGCGTGTCAATAAAGGCAATGATAAAATACAAAACCGCTGAGTGATCAGCGGTTTCGGACTGCTTTGATTACTTTAAACTTCTCATAGGTGATGAGAGTGTCATCTGAAAATGTGTAGCCGCGCCTTGAGGCATCTCTCGTCCGGTAACTGCGGTTTTCGCTCTGCCAATGCTCAAAAGTCTCGTCTTCACCCTCAAGCTTTACCATATCCCAAGTGAGATCGCGGAATTTGACAACGTCGACATAAACGGTTTCAATCTCGCAGGCCGGATTGCCGCTCCCGTCAAGCACGAGCGATATGTCGCCGGCCTTCGGAGCAACCTCATCCTCCAACACGACGGAGACGGTCGCGGTTTTTCTGCCCTCGAGTATCAGCGCCAAAAGCTCATCGGCCAGCTCGGGGCTGTCGCCGAAAGCAAAGGTCTCATAATATTTGTTTTCGGGTGTGTCCATATAAAGCTCATTTCAGTCAGTACGGAAGCGTGAAGAATGTCTCCAGCTCGGGATGCTCTTTGACGATGTCCTCATCCTCGCACAGCGTGAAGCCCTCGGGACGGAAGCGCGGCACGGTGATGCAGATGATGAACGTCCCCTCCGACTCGTGCTTCGGATGGCGGGATGCGAATTTAACACCCTTCTTGAAGTAGATAAAAGGGCTGCAGCCCTCTTCAATACCGAGCATTGAGGTCGAAACCTCGCCCTCGGGGCTTATCCGGCAAAGCTCAAGCGGCGAGCCTGCCACATAGCACCAGTATTCGTCGCAGTCGATATGATGAAACTTTGTTATCTCATCGGGCGCAACGTAGTAATAGATCGAACCCGATGCGGGACGCCCCTCATCAAGGCTCACATAGTGCCGCTCGGAAAAAGAACCGTTTTCAGCGTGGGGCTCCATATTGTAGCGGCGCAAAAGCTCTTCTGCGGTAATCATATTTTTGCCTCCAGATTAAGGATCAATAGTCAAAAAAGGCCTTATTTCTAAGGCCTTTTTCGTGGTGGAGATGAGGGGAGTCGAACCCCTGTCCGAAAGCGCTTTAACAGGAAACTCTCCGGGCGCAGACGGTCATTTACATTCCCTCATCCGAGCGCAGGCCGTCACGCTCACGGAATCGGTAGCTTCATTGTCCATGGTGCGCTCAAAGCTTTGCGCACTCATGTTCACCACTTGTCGACGCTCTGTCCCGGGCCGTGGTCCTCCCGGGCAGAACGCTCACTGATTAAGCAGCGAGAAGAACAGTATCGTTGTTGTTCTTTAATTTATAAAAGTGCCCGTTTTATAGATGCCAGGCGCATCTGCCCGCTATTCCTGCCTCCACACCCCCGTCGAAACCGGTACATCCCCTCGTAGGTAGTACCTCTGCGGCAGGAGGCATTTCTGCCGCAGAGTGAGTACAAACAAAATTTATGCCTTCTCAGGCTCCGGATAGGTCTCACCGAAGGTATCAACGGTGACCTTCTTCATGACCTGCGCGACCTTGGGTCTGTCGTTACGGTCGGTGCGCGTGTCGGCGATCTGATCGACAACATCCATGCCCTCGATGACCATGCCGAAGGAAGCATACTGACCGTCAAGGTGAGGAGCATCCTCGTGCATGATGAAGAACTGGCTGCCTGCGGAATTCGGTGCCATAGCTCTTGCCATGCTCAGAACGCCGCGGCTGTGCCTGAGGTTATTCTGAAAGCGGTTCATTGTGAACTCTCCCTTGATGGAATAACCGGGGCCGCCCATGCCGGTGCCTGTGGGGTCACCGCCCTGGATCATGAAGCCGGGGATGACGCGGTGGAAGATCGTGCCGTTGTAGAAGCCCTTATTTATGAGAGACACGAAGTTTCTCACGGTGTTCGGTGCGACCTCGGGGTACAGCTCGGCCTTTATTATGCCGCCGTTTTCCATTTCGATCGTAACTATCGGATTTGCCATTGTCAGTTTCTCTCCTTTAACATTCTGTCGATATCGCGCTTGGCCTCGCGCTTTGCGTCGTCGTCACGCTTGTCGTAGAGCTTTTTGCCCTTGCACAGTCCCAGCTCGACCTTGACGCGGCTGTCCTTGAAATACAGTGACAGCGGGATAAGCGCGACTCCGTCCTGCATGACCTTCGCGTTGAGCTTTAATATCTCGCGCTTGTGCATGAGAAGCTTGCGGGGTCTCACGGGGTCTTTATTGAAGATGTTGCCCTTTTCGTAGGGGCTTATGTGAAGACTGCGGATGAAAAGCTCGCCGTCTTTTACTGTGCAGTACGAGTCCTTCATGTTGACCGTTCCTGCGCGAAGTGACTTCACCTCTGTACCGGCAAGCGATATGCCCGCCTCGAAACGGTCGAGGACGAAATAATCGTGAAACGCCTTGCGGTTACTCGCTATCTGCTTTGTTCCGAGCTGCTTCGGCATATGCTCACCTCCTTTGCCTCGCTTATAATACCACAGAATATTGAAAAAATAAAGAGGAAATTGACAGTAAGATTATTTTTACCACTTAAAATATCTTAAGAATCCTTGCATTTTGACACTCTTTATGCTATCATTAACTTGACATAATGTATTTCATGTTGTCCTGTCTTCGGGGGTGTACTCATTTGAAAAAGTTCTTTTTGAAGTTTATGTGCATACTTCTTGCGGCCGCAAGTATTTATGCCATTGTGACCGCGGCCGAAGTGCCGGAGGATGTCACGATGGTTAAAAACTATTGGCTCGACATGAAGGCAGCCTCCGGAGGCAAGGTTGATATGATCATCGAGGGTATAGGACTCATTGCCGAGAATATGCAGGCTTATCTTGACGGCGCGGCTCAGTATGAGGAGGGCAAGCAGCAGCTTGAGGACGGCAAGGAGCAGATAGCCGAGGGAGAGCTTCAGCTTTATAACGGTCAGGCACAGTATAACGACGGTACCCAGCAGCTCTCCGATGCCAAGATAACATATAACGAATATGTCGCACAGGTTGAGGAGGGCAAGATACAGCTTGAGGCAGGCAAGGAGCAGCTTGCTCAGGGTGAGGCGGAGCTTGCCGCAGGTAAGGCAAAGCTTGCGGCCGTTCAGCCTATATATAATGCTGTAATGCCGATCTATCAGAACTACAATGAGGCACTCAATAAGTATAACGAAGCTGCGGCGACTTATGAGGAAGCAACCGCAAACGGCAATTTTGTCGCTGCAACTGCCGCGCAGTGGGCGATGAACTCCGCGAAGGAGGATCTCAACAAGCTGAATATTGCTATGGGCATTCAGCTTTCTGGATACACAATTGAATCTCTTATAAGCGAATATGAAGCGGGGCAGGTCAAGCTTGCCGAAGGTGAGGCGGAGGTTGAAGCCGGCAGACAGCAGATAGCGGAAGGCGAGGCACGGCTTGCGGACGCGGAGCGTCAGCTTGCCGAGGGCAAGGTTCAGATCGAAGAGGGCGAGCAGCAGCTCGAGCAGGGCAAACAGCAGCTCGACAACGCATATGTACAGTACTGGGCAGGCCTTAAGCAGCTTGCAGACGGTGAGCAGCAGCTCGCTGACGGCCTTGAGCAGCTTACGATGTTTGAGGACGGCGAGGCACAGCTCGTTGACGGCATTGAGCTTGCGATGGGCATGGAGGGCTACACATCAAAAAGCGGATACAAGGTCGTGCCCTCAATAAAGGACAGGCTCGACCCTGATTTCACTTACTGGAAGCTTGATGAAAACGGCAGGCAGGTCATAGCACACGGCAAGACAGTCCTCGATACCGACAAGGCCAACGAGGTTGCGGCTGCGGCAAAGGACTTCATGGCAGACATTCAGTCCGCAACGACAAAGGAGCTTATAAGCAGATATGTTTTTGCGGGAATCACGGTGCTCGTTGCCGCGCTCGGAATTGCGGCGGCGGTTCTCGGCTTTTTGAGAAGCTCCGAGATAGCCAAGGCCTTCACCTTCGGCTGTACGATCATTGCGACTGCGGCGACAACGGTCAAATTCGTCTTCTTCAGGGAAATAACGATGTCAATCGCAGCGGGCTCAACACAAAACGGCAGGCTCTCGCTTGCAATGCTTATACTCAGTCTTGTGATGGCAGCCTTCTTCATGGTGTTCGCACTTGGGGCAGAGCCGGCAGATGAGCTTGACGGGCTTGATTTTCTGAGGTACTGATACTCTCCTCAGCCTAAGCTCCGCTTTTTGAGTGGAGCTTAAGGCAATACCGCATAATTCGGCAAGAGCAGATGCCGAAGTCGATATTGTGCGGTATTGCCTTAATATTTTGATTATACTTTCTTTTGTGCGGATTTAGCGAGGTCGGGTATGATGGATTCAGAAAACCTGTTAATGAAAGGTCGGGCAGAAATGGCTGATATAATAAAAAAGGCGGCCGACGGGCAGCAGAAGTCGATGAAGCTGCTTTATGATTCAAATAAGCAGAAGGTCTATTATGTCTCGCTTTGCCTTCTCGGAAATGCATATCAGGCGGCGGAAGCAGCATACCATACATTCAAATCGGTTTGGGGCGGAATAAAATCAAACGGTATCAGAACCGAGAGCGATTTTTCTCATTTTGCGCTGCGCACTGCGGTGGAATACTGCAAGGGCAGGCTGACAAAGCAGAGCCCTAAGGCATTCCGTCTGCCATATAACCGGAGCTTCCTTGTAACCGTTGATAAAAAGGGGAAGGGGAGAGATGACGAGCCCGCGATGGCAATGCTGAGTACTCTGCCCGCCCTGCAGAGGTTCATTTTCGTAATGCACACCGTCGGCGGATATATGCCGGAGCAGATTGCAAATTCCTTCAGGTTTGACCTCAGGTCAGTTGATGCCGCGCTTGAGGCGGAGAAAGCAAATATTGAGCAGGCTGCACACAGTATCGGTACGGCAATGTCCTATGAGACAGTTGTGAGCGCTCTCGCCGAGGGAGAGCAAAAAGCCGCGTATCCCGCAACAATGGACGAAAAGGTCTATGCTGCAATTGCAGAGATATCCGCGCCGCTTGAGAAGAAGATGAGAAAGAAATGGAATCTCATCGGACTGTCCATTCTTGCACTCATTGCAATAGTTTTCGCCGTGGTTTTTGCGAAGGGTCTGCCGGGAGATGATACGGACAGCCTGCAAAACTCAGGAGAGGAGACTGACAGCACACTTATTTCATCCCCCGTAATCGAGCTGGACGAGAATGCGACATACTATGCAGATATCGAGATTGCCGACTACGGCACGATTACCGTCGAGCTTGACCAGCACACGGCACCCGTGACGGTATCGAACTTCGTAAACCTCGCTCAGAACGGCTTTTACGACGGACTTAGCTTCCATCGAATTATGGAGGGCTTCATGATGCAGGGCGGCGATCCCGAGGGCAACGGCACGGGAGGAAACACCGATGAGAACGGTGAGGAAATAAACATCGTCGGCGAGTTCTCGAATAACGGCTATGAGAACACGATATCCCACACAAGGGGCACGATCTCGATGGCACGCTCCTCAAGCGGCTATGACACCGCAAGCTCGCAGTTTTTTATCATGCAGGAGGATACAACGAGTCTCGACGGAAACTATGCCGCCTTCGGTCATGTCGTCGAGGGGATTGAGATAGTGGACGCGGTCTGCGAGGACGCTGAGCCCACCGACGATAACGGCACCATACCCGCCGACGAGCAGCCGGTCATAACTTCAATAACAATAAGAACAGAGTAAAAAAACTACACGGCAGACCGAAAATCTGCCGTGCTTTTTTAAGGCAACACCGCACAGTATCGACTTCGGCATTCGGCGGCTCTTGCCGAATTATGCGGTATTGCCCTAAAATATATATCTTAATCTCTGTTGAATTCTCTGAGGCTGAGACCGGGATTTTTATCGAGTGCCCATCTTACGCACCAGTCGGAGGTGAAGAGCAGAAGATTATTTCCGCGGAAATCCTGCACCCACTTCGTGTCACTCGTGAGATTCAGGCTGCGCGGGTCAAGCTCCTCATTGTCTATCCAGCGGATGAGCTCAAAGGGCATTGCCCTGCGGCGCACATCCACGCCGTATTCGCTCCTGAGCCTGTACTCAAGTACCTCAAGCTGAAGTATGCCGACAACGCCGACGATGATCTCCTCAACGCCCGTAAACGGCTCGTGGAATATCTGAATAGCACCCTCCTGCGCAATCTGCATGATACCCTTTTCAAACTGCTTGCGCTTCATCGTGTCGACACGCTCAACGCCCGCGAATATCTCTGGAGCAAAGGTCGGTATGCCCTCAAACATGAGCTTCATGCTCTTGTCGCATATAGTGTCGCCGATGGAGAAGATTCCCGGATCGAAAACGCCGATGATGTCTCCGGCGTATGCCTCGTCTATTATCGCTCTGTCCTGAGCCATGAGCTGCTGCGGCTGGGCGAGCTTAATGGGCTTTGCGCCCTGCATATGGAAGTATTCCTTATCGCGCTCAAACCTGCCCGAGCAGATGCGCATGAAGGCTATCCTGTCGCGGTGAGCCTTGTTCATGTTCGCCTGTATCTTGAAAACAAAGGCGGAGAAGTGCCCGTCGAAGGGATCAACGATCTCCTCTCCGGCGATTCGCGGCAGGGGAGGCATTGTCATGTCAAGGAAGCTCTCGAGGAAACGCTCAATGCCGAAGTTGTTGAGCGCAGAGCCGAAGAACACGGGGCTTAACCTGCCCTTGCGCACCTCGTCAATATCAAACTCATAGCCCGCACCGTCCAAAAGCTCTACATCATCGCAAAGAGTTTTGCGGAGCTTTGCACCGATGAGTTCGTCCATGCCCTCGGTATCCTCAAGACTGCACTCGATTGCCTTTATTCTGTTCTGACCTCTGTGCAGCTCGCTGAAGGCGAGTATCTCGCGCCTTTCGCGGTCGTAAACGCCCTTGAAGTCAATGCCGCAGCCTATCGGCCAGTTCATTGGATAGGTGCCGATGCCGAATTCATTCTCAAGCTCCTCCATGAGCTCATAGGGGCTTCTTGCCTCGCGGTCGAGCTTATTAACGAAGGTGAAAATGGGGATATGGCGCATTGCACATATTTTGAACAGCTTTCTTGTCTGCGGCTCGATGCCCTTTGCCGCGTCGATTACCATGACCGCACTGTCGGCCGCCATGAGTGTGCGGTAGGTGTCCTCGGAGAAGTCCTGATGTCC
>DCGN01000104.1:10374-12557 GCA_002315275.1 Clostridiales bacterium UBA1777 | reverse complement strand
GTGCTCGGCCAGCTCTACGGCGGCAAGGGCGAGCTGAACCTTGAAACGCTCCTTGCAAGCGGAGCACAGATAGTCATCGATGTCGGCGAGCCGAAGGGTACTATCGTTGAGGATCTTGATGCGCTCACAGAGCAGACGGGCATTCCGTTTGTTCATATTACCGCCACCACAGATACAATAGCCGATGCATATACCCTTCTCGGCGAGCTCCTCGGCATGGAGGATGAGGCTGCTGTACTCGCGGATTACTGCAGGGGTGTATATGATAAAACAATTGAGCTCGCAGGAAAGGTTGAAAAGGTCAACGCGCTTTATCTGCTCGGCGATACCGGCCTGAATGTCATAGCAAACGGCTCTTACCACGCAGAAATAATTGACCTGCTCACCAACAACCTCGCCGTCGTGACTGAGCCGTCGTCCAAGGGCTCCGGCAACGAGGTGGATATGGAGCAGATAATCCTTTGGAACCCGGATGTAATAATCTTTGCTCCCAACAGCATTTACGATACGGTTGCCGACATGCCCGAATGGCAGAGCATCAACGCAATAAAGAACGGCACGTACTATGAGGCACCCTTCGGCCCGTATAACTGGCTCGGCTTCCCGCCGTCCGTTCAGCGTCTGCTCGGAATGATGTGGCTTTCTCAGCTTCTCTACGGAGAAGAGGCACAGTATGACCTCTATACAGAGGTTTCGAAATACTTTGAGCTATTTTACCATTGCAATCTGACGCAGGAGCAGTATAATGCTCTTATTGAAAACTCAATAGGAGGATAAACCCCGCATGGAACAGCTCAGGCACATCGCCGTGACAGGTGAAAGAGGCGCAGGCAAGACCTATGTAATCCAAAAGCTCATGGAAGAGCTCTCCTGCCCGAAATACGGCTTCATGACGAAAAGTCTCAGTGCCGATGAAAACGGCTTTCATCCGATATATATCCACCCCGCCGGCGCGGCAGAGCGCGTTTACACGCAGGAAAACCTCATAGGCACCTGTGACACGAGGATACACAACATAAATCTCGAGGTGTTTGACAGGCTCGGCGCACCGTACATCAAAAACGCAAGGGCTGACGGCGTGATAATCATGGACGAGCTCGGCTTTATGGAGGCTGACTCCAAGCTGTTTACAGAGGCCGTATTCGACGCGCTTGACGGCGACATCCCCGTTATAGCGTCGATAAAGGCGAGGTATGACGTGCCGTTTCTCGACAAGGTGCGCAATCACCCGAAGCTCAAGGTTTTCGAGGTCACGCGCGATACCTCGGACAAGGTGCTTGAGGAGATAACAGAATATATAAAAAAGAGGTAAAAGGCGAGAGCCCTTTACCTCTTTTCAGTTAGTTCTGTTATTCGGCTTTAACGGTGACGGCGTTGAGGATGGCGAGGAGCTTGGGATTGTCGGCGAGAGGGCCTTCCTTCTCTCTGTCCTTCTGAGAGCAGGTGTACACCGCGCTGATGAGAACATAGTCCATATCCGTGGCGGGGAGGGCGAAGCAGCAGCTGAAGCCCTGTTCAAAGCGGACGGCATCGTATGCGCCGAGCTTTACTCTCGCAACATTCTTGAACTTGCCCTCAACGGCCTTTGCCATCGCCTCGAAGCTCTCTCCGTTATAGTAAGGCGCGTACTCCACCTGCAGGCTGAACTTCTCGCAGTCGAGTATACCGACATGAGAGTCCCCGGTCTCGCAGAGGAAGTTTTCCTCCTCCTGATGATAGGTGCATGCCTCGCCGTCAAACGTAACGCCGACGCTGACCGTCTTAGCATCCTTGTAGCCGGATGCGAAGCTGTAGACCTCCGTCTTCGCGTTCTTTATCGCGGCGGGAGCGGCCTTTTTCTCGGGCTTTGCCTCAGCCTTCGGAGCGGGCTTTACGTCCGCCTTGCCCTTTTTTGCGAGAAGGAACGCCGCGACACCTGCGCCCGCTGCGGCAACGGGCAGAACTGCCAACCATTTTTTCATGTTTCATATCCCCCTTTTTTGTTTGATTATAGCCTATATTTTCCGTATAAACAATAGCTGAATGAAATTATTCTTCTATCCCGATGCCGAGCGAGGCGAGCGCACCGAAAAAGCCGCCGAAGCTCTTTCCGACTGCCTCCGCGCCGTCTATCTCCCCGCCCGTTAACGTGAGGAGGACGGCAAGCGCCATGACAATACGGTGATCGTTATGCGAAGAAATGG
>DCGN01000104.1:0-10198 GCA_002315275.1 Clostridiales bacterium UBA1777 | reverse complement strand
GCAGCCATCATTATCGGCCCGAGATCGGGACAGTCGGCAATGTCGATTTCTCTCCCCTGCCGAAGCTCATCGAACAGCCTTGCGCAGACACGGTCACCCTGAGCGCTCAGCTCATCAAGCCCCGTTACTTCTACGCTGCCGCCGAGGTGGTTCAAAAGCATAAAGGGAGCTGTGTTTGACCAGTCCCCTTCAACGGTTAGCTCGCGGCACGCATAGCGCTGACCGCCGCGGATAACGAAGAGGTTTTCCCTCTCCTCATCCGCCGTCACGCCGAAGGCGCGCATAACGCGGAGTGTGAGGTCAATATACGGCCTGCTCTCGACGGGAGGAATAAGCTCAAGCGTGCTGTTTCCGTCAAGCATCGGAAGCGCCATGAGAAGCCCGCTCGCGAACTGACTGCTGACATCTCCCGCAAATGAATAGCTCCCCGGCTTGAGCGCTCCGCGGACGGTGATAAGCCCCGGCGTGTGCTCAACGGCGATGCCGCGCCCGGTGAAAAGCGCCTCGTATATGCCGATGCCGCGCTCCGTGAGCCGCTTTGAGCAGGAAAAGACCGCTTCATCCGAACGCGCAAGCGCAGCAGGGATAAAGAAGCGAAGCGTGCTGCCGCTCTCGGCGCAGGGATAGACGCTGCCGTCCGGGCGGGCATCCTCCTGCGGGAAATACACCGCCCCGTCTCTCACGGCGTAGCTACGCCCGAGGGCGGAGACGCACTCAAGCGTGGCACGGATATCGCCCGAGAGAGAGACGTTTCGGATAACGCTCTCATCGCGCGACAGCGCCGCGCAGAGCAGTGCCCTGTGCGTGAAGCTTTTTGAAGGCGGCGCGGCAATACTGCCCGCCGCTTTTCCACAGCCGACGGTCACTCTCATTTCTTTGAACAGACGGAGTAGAGATAGTCCATTGCCTCGATATAGCCGTTGAAGCCCTTGCCGACAACGGACTTGGCGCAGGCATCCTTGATATAATTCGTCCGGCGGAACGCCTCGCGGTTATTTATGTCCGTAATATGCACCTCGACCGTTGGGATCGTGATGCTGCGGACGGCGTCTCCGATGGCGACGCTCGTATGCGTATAGCCGGCGGGATTGAGGATGATACCGTCCACCCCCTCGAAGAAGGCGCGCTGCATCCAGTCGATAATAGTGCCCTCGTGATTTGTCTGCACGCAGGTGACCTCTATGTTCAGCTCGATGGCGTGGAACTCGATCATATCTGTCAGCTCGGCATAGCTGTCTCTGCCGTAGATATTCGGCTCACGCATGCCGAGAAGGTTCATATTGGGCCCGTTAATTACGAGAATCTTCATATAGAAAGCTCCTTAATGATCTTTTCTGCCGTTTCGGCGACAGAACCGTTGCCGTCAACGCTGATATCGGCGGCGGAAATATATCTTGCGTACCGCTCCTCAAAGCGCTTTGCGAGGAGAGCTCTGTCCGCAGAGAGGGGTCTCGAGGCCGTCGCCGTGAGGTTATCGAGCGCTCTGTCGATAAAGACGAGAGTGCCGTTTCGGCGAAGATGCGCGAGGTTTTCTTCATACATCGGTGCGCCGCCGCCCGTTGCGATGACAAGCCCCGTCTCATCCGCGAGAGAGGCTATGGCCGCGCGCTCAAGCGCTCTGAAGCTCGCCTCACCGTGAGCGGCGAAGTACGAAGCTATATCGCCCACGTCGGCTTTTATAAGCTCATCCGTATCGGCGAAGCGTCTGCCGAGGCTTTGCGCTATCTCCTGCCCGACCGACGTTTTGCCGCAGGAGGGCATACCGATGAGGACGATATTGCGCTTTGCACCGTACACCGCGGCGTAGGCCTTAGCGGTATCCTCGGCGCTTGCTTCCCTGCCGAGAAAGAGTGCGCTTGCGTATACGGCCTGCGAGGCAAGCATGTAAAGCCCGCCCTCCGCCGGAATGCCGAGGGAGCGTGCCTCGGAAACGAGCTTCGTTCTCAGAGGATTGTACACCACATCGAGAACGCCCTCAAGCATTTTGAAGAGGGAGAGGTCTATCGGGGAAGCGTCCGCGTGCGGGAGCATGCCGACGGGAGTTGTGTTGAAAACGTATGCGGCGTCTGCGTGCAGAGCGCAGGCCTCGGTATAGGAGACTGCACCGTCCCTCGCGCCGCGCGAGACAGTTACTATCTCGCCCGCGCCCATCGAGGCAAGCACGGCGCGCGCCGTTTTCGACGTGCCGCCCGTGCCGAGAACGAGGGTCTTTTTGTCCGCGGGCTTGATGCCGATGCGCTCGGCGAGAGCCTTCATGCCGGCAAAGTCCGTGTTATAGCCGCAGAGCATGCCGCCGCGGTTTATGACCGTATTGACAGCGCCGATGCGTTCCGCCTCCGGAGATATCTCATCCAGATATTTTATAACGGTCTGCTTGTACGGGATCGTCACGTTGATGCCCGCAAACTCGCGTGCCTTGAAAAACGCGTCAAGCTCATCGGGCGCAAGCTCGTGAAGCTCATACTCATATGGCGCAATAGCGGCGTGGATCTCTCTCGAATAGCTGTGACCCAAGGGGTAGCCTATAAGCCCGTAACGCATCAGCCTATCCCCTTTGTAAACACGTCCGTCCCGTAGCGCTGCGCGAGAAGATCGCAGAGGACTATGGCGGTGACAGCGTCGATCACGGGGCAGATGCGGCGGATTATCGCGGCATCGTGCCTGCCCTTTATCGCGGCCGCTGTGTTTTCTTTTGATATTATGTCAACCGTTTCCTGTTCTATCGCGATCGAGGGCGTGGGCTTGACGGCGCAGCGGAAGATTATCGGCATACCGTTCGAGATGCCGCCGTTTATGCCGCCGTCATTATTCGTTTTCGTGACGACGGAGCCGTTTTCGTATCTGAGGGCATCGTTATATTCCGAGCCGGGGTGCCTGCAGGCATCGAAGCCGCCGCCGAATTCAACGCCCTTTATGCCGCCTATCGCAAAAAGCGCATGGCTGAGAACGCCCTCGACGCTGTCAAACAACGGCTCGCCAACGCCCGCGGGGAGACCTGCAACAGCCGTCTCCGTAATGCCGCCGATGCTGTCGCCCCTATCTCTTGCGGAGGCGATGACGGCGCGCATCTTTTCCGCCGCGCTTTCGGAAAGGGTGGGAAAAGCGGCTTTTCTGAGCGCGACTATATCTGCCGCGTGGCCTGCGAAGGGTGTGTCGGTCACATCACCGAGCGCCGAAATATGCGTGGCGAGCCTTATGCCGAGCATCTCAAGCGCTGCGGCGCATATCTCGCCCGCGGCGACTATCGGCGCGGTGACTCTGCCGGAGAAGTGCCCGCCGCCGCGGTAGTCCTCGAAGCCGTGATACTTCACATAGGCGGCAAGGTCAGCATGGGAGGGGCGGCAGAGCCCGCGCTCATACGCCTCGCTCTGTACGTCCTCATTGGGGATGACGGTGCACAGCGGCGAGCCCGTTGTACAGCCGTTGAAAACGCCGCTTATTATCTCGAATTTATCGCTCTCGCGCCTTGCGGACTCCCCCGCCTCGGACGGGCGGCGGCGTACAAGCGCGTTTGCTATGCGCTCTCCGTCAACGGGGATGCCGGGGCAGAGCCCGTCCAGCACCGCGCCGACGGCTTTGCCGTGGCTCTCGCCGAAGACCGTTATAGAAACGGAGCTTCCGATCGTATTTTTCAAAGTATCATCTCCAGGCGTTTTTCTATCTCTTCCGTCGAAACGGGTCTTATCTCAAAGGTGCCGAGCGCGGGGGCAAAAACCGCGTTTATCGCGCCGCGGGAGCGCTTCTTGTCGCGCTCTATAAACGGCAGAAGCTCGGCGGGCGTGTTTGTTATCTCCGTGGGGAGGGCGTACTTTTCGAGCACTGCAGTGAGGCGGGCTCTGACGGAGACATCGCACATCGGGAGCATGCCGAGCGCGACACACTCGCCGTGAAGAAGAGCGCCCATATTCACGCTCTCTATCGCGTGGCCGACCGTGTGGCCGAAGTTGAGCACCCGGCGGATGCCCTTTTCGTAGGGATCGGCCTCTACGACGGAGGCCTTTATCCGAAGCGCACGCTCTATTATCTCCGGGAGTGCGGCCTTAATATCGGCGCAGCCCTCTATAAGCTCAAAGAGTTCCCTATCGCAGGTGACGGCCATTTTGATAGCCTCGGCGAGACCCTCGGAGAAATATCTCGGACTCAGCGTATCGAGCGTTTCGGGGTCGATAAGCACGGCTCTCGGCTGATAAAACGCGCCGACGATGTTCTTCACGCCGTCAAGATTGATGCCCGTTTTCCCGCCGACGGAGGAATCCACCTGAGCGAGAAGCGTTGTGGGGACGTTATAGAAATCTACGCCGCGCATATACGAGGCCGCCGCGAAGCCGCCCATATCGCCGACGACTCCCCCGCCGACGGCCACAAGGCAATCATCTCTGCCGAGGCCGCAGGAGAGCATATCCGAAAGGATGGAGCGCAGCACCTCAAAGCACTTGCTCTTCTCGCCCTGACGGATGCGCTTTATATGCGCCCATTTGCTCTGCGCGGCTATGCGCTCGGCATATCCGGCGGGAACGCCCGAATCCGTGAGGATAAAGACGCGCCTGTCAAGATCAAATACCTCGGAGGCTTTGTCCAGAGCGCCGCTTTGAAGGGTTATATCATAGCTCTCTCCGAAGGTGTTCACGGGGATGACCATATCAAATGTCCCCCATAAGCTCGCGCTGATACGCGCATGAGAGCTCTATCGTCTCTCTGATGAACTGAGCGTAATACGGCGTGAGAGCTTCGTCGGCTATATAAGAGCAGTTGCGCTCGATGAGAAGCTCCTCGCGCTTCTCGTCACGCACGGGGATGCCGTTATCGCGCTTGTAGCGGGCGATCTGCTCGGCTGTCTTCATGCGCTTTTCGAAAAGCTCCGCCATGGCTCTGTCCGTTTCATCTATGCTTTTTCTGAGAATTTCAAGATCTGTCATGCTCATATCTCCCTGTGCTTTTTTCCGATGCTCCGCGCCTCGCCGAGCGTCTGCTTCAAGGCGGTCTGCTTATCCACGCCCGCAAGGCGGAGCTTGTGTGCGTATGCGAGGAGCTTCGCAAAGTCCTCGCCGGGGGCGAGCCCCGCGGCTATAAGATCCCTGCCCATAACATAAGGGCGGGACATCGTATCGTAAAACGCGCTTATTCTCTCGCGCTGGACGGTGCTCTTGTCCTCATAGCTGCCGACTCCCCCGCAGCCGAAATAATCCGCGCGCGCCAAAAGGAGCAGGTCCTCCGGGCAGACGGACGAATCGAACAGCCTGTTCCAGCTCTTCTGCGATGCACCGTCATACACCATCATGTTCGGGAGCATATGGCGCTCGGTCATATTGCGGACGTAGCGCAGAAGCTCCTTCTCGCCCGTAAGTCTGGACAGAAACGCCTCGGCGATATCAGCGCCGACCGTTTCATGATGAATGGAATGGAGCCTGCCGTTTATTATCTCCGTAGTGTCGGGCTTGCCGAGATCGTGGCAGAGCGCAGAGAGCATGAGATACAGCGGCTTTTCGGCCCCCGCTCTCAGCTTTGCCGCGGCATCGGTGACCATCATCGTATGCACCCACACGTCACCCTCCGGATGATGCTCCGGCGGCTGAGGCACGCCTATAAGCCTATTCAGCTCGGAAAAATGCGTATCGAGCTTATTCATCTTTCTGAGCGCCTCAAAGAAAACGGAGGGTCTTTCGGCCATCAGAAGCGCCTTTTCAAGCTCGGCGAAAACGCGCTCGCGGGCGATTTCCGAGGTGTCCGTTTCCGCGCAGAGCTCAACGGTCTCATCGGCAATATCAAAGCCGAAGCGCGCGGCGAGCTGCGCGGCTCTGTATACGCGAAGAGGATCAGTCACGAAGGAGGAAGCGTCAACGTGGCGGAGGATGCCCTTCTCCATGTCATCTCTGCCGCGGAAATGATCTGTTATCTCACCCGTCAGCACATCCTCAAGGAGGGAGTTGACGGTCAGGTCTCTGCGGCGTGCGGCCTCGTAGGTGCCGATAAAGGGGTCAGCCTTACCGTCCTCCCGACGGGGGAAGGCGATATCAAGGTCAACGTGCTTCAGCGCGTAAATGCCGAAGCTCGCGCCAATCGTCTGCAGCTCGCCGAGCGTGTCAAGGACGGCGCAGAGCGTTTCCTCCGTGACACCGTGCACCTCAAGGTCGATATCCTTGCTCTCTCTGCCGAGGAGCTTATCTCTGACGCAGCCGCCGACGTAATATACTCTTCCGCCTTCCCGCGCGACCTTTTCCGCCAGAATATGCGCGATTTTCGCTCTGTCTTCCTGCAATTCAAACCCTCTTATCCGCGAGAACCTATTATACGCCAATGATATCTTATGTCATTATAGCACAGCCGTTTGCGTTTTACTATTGAAAACGGGGCGAAATTTAATTATAATAATAAAAAAGCGCCAATAATTGTCTTCAGGAGGATTTCCCATGGCCGAGATATACGTTACGGGGCATAAGAATCCCGATACCGACTCCATCGTTGCCGCTATCGCTTACGCGAACCTCAAGAATTCCCTCGGGATGAGAGACTATGTTGCCGCGCGCATAGGCTCCGTCAATGACGAGACGCAGATGCTGCTTGACCGCTTCGGCTTTGAAGCGCCGATGTGGGTGAAGACGATGCGCACGCAGGTACGCGATCTTGAATATGACCGCACGCCCGACCTGCACCGCAGCTGCACGATGGATCTCGCATGGAGAACGATGCGTCAGAGCGGCTTCAAGACGATACCCATCGCCAATGATGACGGCACTCTGCTCGGCATGCTCTCCGCAGGAGACATCGCCTCCTATGACATGCTCACGATAAACGATTCCCGCCTTGACGATATGCCCGTTTTCAACCTTGTCAGCGTGCTTGAGGGGCAGCTCGTCAACGAATACTCCAACATCGTAAGCTCCGTTTCGGGCAGCGTGAGCGTTGCGATGCCGCATACCTATAACAACACGGACGAGATCGGCAGGGACAGCGTTGTCATCTGCGGCGACCAGCCCAAGCTCATAGACAAGCTCCTTCAGATGGAGGTAAACTGCATCATCATCTGCCAGACGGATATCCGCCGCGAATGGGCAGAGAGCACCGCGCAGACCTGCATCATCTCCACCCCGCTCGATACCCTGCGCGTTGCAAGGCTCATCTTCCAGGCCGCGCCCGTTGAGCGCGTCTGCTACAAGGAGAATATCGTTGCCTTCCACCTAAACGACTATGTTGACGACGTGCGCGAGACGCTTTTGAAAAGCCGCTTCCGCTGCTACCCCGTGCTCGACGAGCATGACAAGGTAGTGGGAACGCTGTCCCGCTTCCATCTGCTCCGCCCGAGGCGCAAGCAGGTAGTCCTCGTTGACCACAACGAGGCATCGCAGTCCGTCAACGGGCTCGATCAGGTCGACGTGCTCGAGATAATCGACCATCACAGACTCGCCGATATACAGACGAATATGCCGATATCCGTGAGAAATGAGCCCGTGGGCTGCACGAACACGATAATCACGGCGATGTATCAGGAAAACGGCGTCGTCCCCTCCCCGAAGATGGCAGGGCTGATGGCATCGGCTATTCTGTCCGACACGGTCATGTTCAAGTCACCGACGTGCACTAAGAAGGATATCGCGATGGCCGAGAGGCTCGCAAAGATCGCCCGCATCAACCTTGACGAGCTCGGCAAGGCGATGTTCTCCGTCTCGTCGGCGGACAAGCCGGCTGAGGAGCTGTTCATGGGAGACTACAAGCAGTTCCACATCTCCGAGCAGAACATCGGCGTGAGCCAGATCACCTGCGCGGACTCCTCCGCTCTGATATCCAGAATGGACGAGTTCATGCCCATCATGGAGAAGCTCGCCAAGGAGCGCGAGTTCGACATGATAATACTGATGATAACCGATATTCTCAACGAGGGCTCTCATCTGTTCTACGTCGGCAGCGACGAGACCATACAGCAGGCATTCTCCGTAATGCCTAAGGATAAGCATGTCTTCCTGCCGCAGGTCATGTCCCGCAAGAAGCAGATAATCCCGATGCTGACGGCTCTGTGGGGCTAAGGGAAAGGATACTCAATGCACTTTACGAAGATGCACGGAGCGGGAAACGACTTCGTGATAATCGAAAACCTAAACGGGGAGCTTGATGAAAAAGAGCTTCCAGCTCTCGCAGTCAGGCTCTGCGCGTACCATACAGGTGTCGGCGCGGACGGGCTGATGGTCATCGTGCCCGCGCGTGAGGGAGGAGACTTCAAAATGCTCTTCTACAACCGCGACGGGTCGCGCGGAGAGATGTGCGGCAACGGCGCGAGATGCATCTGCCGCTACGGGCATGACCGCGGCTTTTCCGGAGATATACAGACAGTCGAGGCCGATGCCGGCAAGGTCATAGGAAGGCGCATATCCGAAACGGAATACCGCATCCGGCTGAACGACCCCTCCGTAATCGACCTTAAAAGAAGCGCACTCGGATATGAGTGCGCCTACGTTGAGCTCGGCTGCCCGGGCATCCCGCACGCGGTAGTGCTGAAGAATGACTGGGATAAGATGCCCCGCGGGGAGCTTTTCTCGCTCGGGCGCGAGCTGCGTTATGCGAAGGAATTTCCGAAGGGCGCGAACGTGAGCTTCGTGAAAAAGCTCGGGGAAAACGCTTACAAGGCCGTGACTTACGAGCGCGGCGTTGAGGACTTTACCCTTGCCTGCGGCACCGGCTCCGGCTCCGCCGTCACCGTCTTTGCCCTGAAGGGCTATACCGGCAGCGAAAAGGTGAAGCTGACCGTGCCCGGCGGGGAGCTTTTCGTCTCCGTCATGCCGGAAGGGCAGTGGGCAAAGGACCTGTTCCTCACCGGCCCCACCAACATTGTGGCAAAGGGCGAAGTTACCGACGAGGATCTGCTCTTCTGAAACGCACAGAAAGAATCCGGATTGTGACCGGGTTCTTTTTTGTGCAAAATGCGCCCCGGTTTTTGCGGAAAGTGAGGGGGCTGCTTCCTTGACAAGCTTTGGGAAAAAGATTATACTATAATTATAACTGTGAGTATGCCCAGCGGCGAAAACAAGGCATTTTCGGCTCCTTCCCATACGAAGGGGAGGCTGCTTTGCTCACGCCGGAAGGATGGCGATTCATACATCGTGCGTTCTCACCCACGGGTCTGGATCCCCGGAAAAATATTTTTGTAAAGGAGTAATTTTCCCATGTCCTACTATTATGGCGACCATACCAGCGCGGAGATCGCTGAGTATGCCAAGAAAAATGCCGTTGTCGTCCTGCCTGTCGGCACTACCGAAGAGCACGGCCAGCACCTGCCTGTAGAGTGCGATGCCATCATCGCCCGTCACTACGGCGACAAGATCGGTGAAGCCTGCGAAAAGGCCGGTATCCCTGTTCTCGTGCTCCGCACCATCAGCTATGGCTTCTCCATGGGCGTTGTCCGTCATTGGCCCGGCTGCCCCAATGTGGATATCCATGTTCTGACCAGCTATATCACCTGCATCGTGGAAAGCCTTGTAAAGGAAGGCTTCAAGAAGATCGTGATGCTCAACTGCCACGGCAACCATGACTGCGTGCTGCGCACCGTCATGCGTGACATTGCTGACAAGTACGATGTCTTCACCATGACCATCGGTGCCGGTATCGGCGGCGCTTATGAGAAGATGAAGCGCGATCCTGCCGGTGACATTCACGGCGGCGAGTATGAGACCTCTCTCATGCTGCACATCGCTCCCGAGCTTGTTCACACCGACCTGTACACCAATGTGGACGCCATCCGCATTGACAAGCGCCTGCTTGGCCCTGTTTCCACCTGGGGGCTGCAGAACACCAAGACCGGTATCTTCGGTGATCCCACCTATGCTACCGCAGAGCTTGGCAAGGCCATCATGGATTCCGCTGTCGAAAAGGCCGTGGAGTACATCACCCTGTACCGTGACCACAACGAGCAGTCCAACGCTTAAGGGCGTCTGCACGTTTTTGTAAAAAATTATTATTTTTGAGAGGTATGTAATATGAGCAACACCTTTTCCTTCACCTCTGCACCCTGGATTCCCTTCCGCGATAAGAAGGTCCTGGACTACTGCAGAAACCTGACCCGTGAAGAGCTGGTCAAGCACCCCAACCCCGATTTCAAGATCAACATCGTGCTGGGTACCGAGGGCATTTTCGTCGCCGATATGGTCGCCCGTATGATGAAGTCTGACATCGAGGACAAGCCCTGCGTCATGATCATCCCCAATCCCTGGCC
>DCGN01000140.1:29394-30108 GCA_002315275.1 Clostridiales bacterium UBA1777 | reverse complement strand
TGCCGATGCTCATCCCCGCGCTCACCGGCAAGCAGTACACCTGCGTGTGCATAGCGCTCGTTTGCAACAGCGCGGCATACGTTTCCGAGGTCATCCGCTCGGGTATCCTCGCGGTCGACGGGGGACAGACAGAGGCCTCCCTCAGCCTTGGCATGACGAAGCTCCAGACGATGATGAATATCGTTCTCCCGCAGGCCATCAAGAACATTCTGCCTGCTCTCGGCAACGAGTTCATCATGATCATCAAGGATACGTCCCTTGCGTCCACGTTCTTCATCGGCGATCTGATGACGCAGTACCTGCTCGTAAAGGGCACGACCTATCTGCCCATCGAGCCGCTGATCATCGTGGCAGTTATCTACTTTGTTGTTACGTTTATTCTCAGCAAGATATTCGGTATGCTGGAGAGGAGGATGCGCCGTGGCGATATCAGGTAATAAAATCATAGAGGTCAGGGACCTCAAGAAGCACTTCACCGCGAGAGACGGCAGCGGCAAGGTCATCAAGGCTCTTGACGGCGTGACAGTTGATATAAACAAGGGCGACGTTATGGTCGTCATAGGCCCGTCCGGCTCCGGCAAGTCCACGTTTCTCAGGTCGCTGAACCTGCTCGAAACGCCTACCTCCGGGCAAATCATCTTCGAGGGCACGGATATAACCGACAAGAAGATAGACCTCCCCAAGCACCGCCAGAAGATGGGCATGGTGTTCCAG
>DCGN01000140.1:25363-29379 GCA_002315275.1 Clostridiales bacterium UBA1777 | reverse complement strand
CAGCACTTCAACCTCTTCCCGCACAAGACCATTCTCGACAATATGACCATCGCTCCCATTAAGGCCAAGAACATGCCGAAGGCAGAGGCTGAGGAGAAAGCCATGAAGCTGCTTGAGATCGTCGGTCTTGCCGACAGAGCCAACGCTTATCCCATTCAGCTCTCCGGCGGCCAAAAGCAGCGCGTTGCGATAGTCCGCGCGCTCGAGATGGAGCCCGACGTGATGCTCTTTGACGAGCCTACCTCCGCGCTTGACCCGGAGATGGTCGGCGAGGTGCTTGACGTTATGAAGAAGCTGGCCGAGGACGGCATGACGATGGTCGTCGTCACGCACGAGATGGGCTTCGCCCGCGAGGTCGGCAACAAGGTGCTGTTCATGGATCAGGGCAAGCTCATCGAGATGGGCACGCCCGACGAGATATTCAACCATCCGCAGAACACGAGACTGAAGGAATTCCTTTCAAAGGTGCTTTAATATGAACGAATCTAAGGCTGCCGCGCTTGGCCTCATAGATGCCAGGGCGGAGGACTTCTGCGAAATATCCGATAAAATATGGGATGCTCCAGAGCTGTCGCTCAAGGAATTCAAGGCGGCGGAGATATATCTTGAGGCGCTCGGAAAAGAGGGCTTCGAGGTGAAGGAGGAGCTGTGCGGGATAAAGACAGCCTTCTCCGGCTCGTTCGGCAAGGGCAGACCCGTTATAGGCATCCTCGGCGAGTTTGACGCGCTCTCGGGCCTCTCGCAGAAGGCCGGCGCGACAGAGCCCTGCCCTTTGGTCGACGGCGGAAACGGCCACGGCTGCGGGCACAATCTGCTCGGCGCGGGAGCGCTTGCCGCGGCGGTCGCCGTGAAGCAGTATCTGCAGAGCACGGGGAAAGAGGGCACCGTTATTTTCTTCGGCTGCCCCGGAGAAGAGGGCGGCGCGGGCAAGGCCTTCATGGCACGAGAGAACGCGTGGCGCGAGCTCGACGCGGCGCTGACGTGGCATCCCGCCTCCGAAAATCAGGTAGTGACCGGAACGTGCAATTCCTGCATTCAGGTGCTGTACAGGTTCTCCGGTATTGCCGCGCATGCCGCGGGCAACCCGCATGACGGCAGAAGCGCGCTTGACGCCGTTGAGCTTATGAACATAGGCGTGCAGTTTCTGCGCGAGCATATGACGGACGATTGCCGCATCCACTACGCCGTGACGGATTCGGGCGGAGTTTCGCCGAACGTCGTTCAGGCGAAGGCCTCCGTGCTGTACATGGTGCGCGCAACTAAGGTTGCGGACTCCGTAAAGCTTCAGGCACGGGTGGACGATATCGCGAAGGGCGCGGCGCTCATGACGGGCACGACCTACGAGCGCGTTTTTATCGACGGCACGGCCGACACGCTTCCGAACCACAGGCTTGAAAAGCTTCTCTTCGAAAACTTCTGGGAGCTCGGCGTTCCTCATTACGATGAGGAGGAGACGGCGTTTGCCGAGGCTCTGCACAGCACTTATCCGCATGGCGATTTCGTGCCCGGCGTGGGTGCGATGGCCGATGCGAAGATTGCAAAGAAGGTCAGAAAGCTCACGAAGAATATGACGAAGCCTCTGAACGATTTCCTCATGCCGCTGTATACGGGCGACGTGTTCATGCCCGGCAGCACGGACGTGGGCGATGTGAGCTGGCAGACACCGACGGCGCAGATAAACGTTGTTACGCTTCCGGCAGACACTCCGGGTCATTCATGGCAGGAGGTCACCTGCGGAAAGAGCTCCATCGCGCACAAGGGTATGCTCCACGCGGGCAAGGTGCTTGCCGCCGCGGCTATCGATCTGTTCGAACAGCCTGAGACGCTCGCCGCCGCGAGGAAGGAGTTTAATGAAGCTTCCAAGAGCGGCTATGTCTGCCCGATAGAGAAGGATGCCGTTCCCATAGCTTTATAATTCAAAAAGTTTACATTCCATGCCCCCGCAGCGGTCGAATAAACTTGACTGTCGCGGGGGTTTGCGCTATTATTTAGCTGTAATCATTTAGAAACTTTTTGACGGTGTTATCAAATAGGAGATATGATCTTGAAGAGATTTGTTTCGATAATTATGGCCGCGGCGCTGCTGATGTGCATGGGTGTTTCGGCGTATGCCGCCGCGAACGGCCATGTAAACGATTTCTACTGGCAGCATAAGGACGAGGTCACGCCCGACGGAAACAAGTACACAGTGAACTCGCCGGACGGCTATGTCACCGCATGGAGCGCGCCCACGGAGAAGCGCGCATACGGCAACATCCCGAACGGCACAGTCCTTGAGGTGACGGCTGCGTACCTCGGCTGGAGCGCCGTGACCTACATTAATGCGGACGGCGCAGAGCAATGCTACTGGATCCCGTCGGAAATGATGTCCGAGCTGACCACGGGCGAGAGCTTCATAAGAGACAACAGCGATCGCTTCATGTACGATAAGTCCGACCTGAAGGCCATGAAGTATTATACCACGGAGAATACAATCTACCTCTACACTTATCCGAACAGCGGAGTAGTCTCCTCGGAGCTGACGAATATCGGCCGGTTCGACACGGGCCCCGTTTTCTCTGCGATATACGCCGACGTGGACGGCATCAAGTGGGGCTATCTCGAGTATTACGGCGACTGGAACTACAAGGCATGGGTGTGCATCAACGATCCCGAAAACGGTGAGCTGGAGGCAAAGGAGCCAATCAATATGCACGCGGTTGTCACCCCCTGCGCCGATGAGCCGAAGATACACTACGCCAACGCCATCAAGGAGACCGATCCGAAGCTCGTGAAGACTGTTGCAATCGCGGCTTCTGCGGCATCGGCAATGATAATCATCGCGGCGATACTCTACGGAAGAAAGCTGAAGAGAACCGACACGGCTGAGGAGGAGTCCTCCGATGAGAACGAGACCGAAGAAGAGAAAGCTCCGAAGCTTCGCAAACGGAAGCTAAGGCAGCCGAAGGAGCGCAAGGTGAAGGAGCCTAAGCCGAAGAAGGAAAAGGAGCCGAAGCCCGAGAAGGTGAGGGAACCGAAGCCGAAGAAGGAAAAGAAGCCGAGGCGCGAAAAAATGGCTGAAAAGCCCGAAAACAAAAAGCCCGCAGCTCTTGAGGATGAGGAGCTCGCCGAGGAATGGGAAAAGACGGTCGCCGAGCGCAAGGTAAGAACGAAGAATAATAAGCCCTCTAAAAAGGGCAGACACGAGATGTGATACATAGGACGGACGGTGCGGAATGCGCTGTCCGTCTTTTTGCGGCTTGGAATAGATGAGGAGCGTGGAAATGCCGTATCTCCGGCGGAGGGGATTTGAATTACAAGACTTAGCACTCAAACGTGTGAAGTGCTAATGTTAACGGTTTGTTCATATTTACAGCTATATTTATTAACATTTGTGAGGTATTTTATATACAGAACAAAGCGAAAGACATAAAGAGCTTCGCAAGAGTTTGAAAGAGCGTATATCGCGAAAACAGATGTGAATAATAAATATGGAGGTAAATATTATGTTTGAACTTATTCCTTTTGATCGCCGCAACCGTCATATGGCCGCATTCGACCCCTTCCGCGAGATGGAAGAGCTCGAGCGCAATTTCTGGGGCAGCAGCTCCGTGACCTCCGCTTTCAGAACGGACGTTATCGACACGGGCGATGCCTACAAGCTTGAGGCTGAGCTGCCCGGCTTCAACAAGGACGACATCAAGATCGACCTTGACAACGACTGCCTAACCATTTCCGCAGAGCACACCGAGGACACGAAGGACGATGCAAAGCCCAACTATGTAAAGCGCGAGCGCTTCTACGGCTCCTACACCAGAACCTTCGATATGACCGGCATCAACACCGATTCCATCGAGGCCGCCTACAATGACGGCATCCTCACGCTGACGATGCCGAAGAAGGTAGAAGAGATCCCCGCAAGCAGAAGACTCGAGATCAAATAAGCACGAGACCCGAAGGGGCGGCAGAAATGCCGCCCCTGTTTTGCGTATGGGGAGATGATGCGGAGGCACTCTCGACCTCTCCGCCCGGTGTGC
>DCGN01000140.1:9360-25340 GCA_002315275.1 Clostridiales bacterium UBA1777 | reverse complement strand
ACCTCCCCTTATCCAAGGGGAGGCGGCAGGTTACGGCGAACAATGTTCGACCCTGCAAATCCACACTCCAAACTGTATTTTTCCTTGCTCTGCGGTGCGCTGTGTGATAAAATATGAGATAAGTGATATTATACACAAATTTGGCGTAGGAGGAGTGTAAATGAACGCTGATCTCAACAAATACAAGCAAGCCGGCAGAGAAGCGGCCGAGGCCTTTTTAAAGGACAGAAAAGCCGCGAGAGATGCGGGAGAGGAGCAGGCAAAGGCTTTTTCCGCCGAGCAGAAGAAGCGCAGGGCCGATTACCTTGCGGAGCTTAAGACTGTCGATAAGACGGAGAAGACTGCGAGAAAGCGCGGCTTCAAGGCATTCAGGCGCAGAAAGAACAGACTGCCGAGAACCGTTGTGCTGTCTGCTATAGCGGGGCTGCTCGTGGCGGCTATTCTCTTCACCCTGCCGACGACCACGATGCTCTCCCGCGTGCTTTCGAGCCAGAAGTACACAGACGACACCTACGGCGCAGACCTCGCGCGTAAAAGCGGAGAGGATCTCGCAAGGGCGATATGCGACGAGGGCTTCGTGCTGCTGAAAAACGATGACGCGGTGCTCCCGCTTCAGACGAAGGATATATGCGTTTTCGGCGATGACGCGTACAACTTCGTATACGGCGGCTCGGGCTCTGCGGGCGCGGATCAGTCCGACGCGATGACGCTGTTTGAAGCCTTCGACAACGCGGGCATCCGCTACGATAAAGATCTCAACGAGGCATACAGAAGGCTCGGCGTTACGGCGGGCGGCAAGTCCGGCGGCATCGGAGCCATGCTCAAGAGCTACTTTACCGGCGCTGAGGAGCTTGATGACTGGACGGCGCTTGACGATGAGACGATCGCAAAGGCAGCCTCCGGCTGCGACACGGCGCTTATAGTTCTCAGCTCGCAGGAGGTTGAGGGAGACGAGATAGACCTCGGCATCCTGCAGATAATGAGCCTTGCGATGCCGAACCGCATGGAGCTTGTTGACAAGGTGTGCCGCGCGTTTGAGCACGTTATATTCATCATCAATTCCGGCAACGTGATGGAGCTCGGCTTTATAAACGATTACGAGTCCGCCGATGCCGTGCTGTGGGTCGGCGCACCGGGGGCGCAGGGCCCTGCAGCCATCGCCGACGTGCTGATCGGAGAGGTGAACCCCTCCG
Organism: Clostridiales bacterium UBA1777; assembly: GCA_002315275.1. Lineage (GTDB taxonomy): Bacteria > Bacillota > Clostridia > Oscillospirales > Oscillospiraceae > Limivicinus. Next base: position 24,147 of record DCGN01000140.1, on the reverse strand, counting down.
GCAGAACGGTCGATACATGGCCGCTGAGGATAACGGACGAGCCGTCCTATCAGACCTACGGCGATTACGGGTATGACAATCTCGATGCTCACGCAATCGAGTACTCCGAGGGCATCTACGTCGGCTACAGATACTATGAGACCCGCTTCGTTTACGAGGATGAATATTGGGACAACGTGCTCTTCCCGTTCGGCTACGGCCTGAGCTATACGACGTTTGAGCAGGAGGTAGTGTACTGCGACGCTCTCGCGGGCAATATCGACGTGATCGTAAACGTGACGAACACGGGCACAGCCGCAGGCAAGGACGTTGTGGAGGTATACTTCCAGCCGCCGTATTATGACGGCAGCAGCATTGAAAAATCCGCCATAGAGCTGGCGGCCTACGGAAAGACGGGTGAGCTTCAGCCGGGCGAGACAGAGGCCGTGAAGCTCTCGTTCCCCGTGAGCGAGCTGGCATCGTACTCAACGGAGCTTGAGTCGTTCCTACTTGAAAACGGATACTATTTCATATGCATCGGAAGCGACGTGCACGATGCCGTGAAATCCTTTGACCTATATCCGCAGATATCTCCCGTGGACAAGGAATACGGCGTTGATATGACTACTCTCACGGGAATACACAATATCTTCTCCTTCGCCGAGGGCGACACCGAGTTCCTCTCCCGTGACGATTGGGAGGGAACCTTCCCGCAGGCCGCCTCCGGATACACGGCATCCCGCGAGCTTCTTGCAGCGATAGCCGAGTATGAGGAGGGAACGGCAGAATACGTGACCGAGCCGACCTACGGCGCGGACAACGGGCTGGAGCTTATAGACCTGAAGGGTCTTTCCTACGGCGATGAACTGTGGGAGCGGTTCCTTGACGAGTTCACCGTTAAGGATATGATCCGCCTCACGGCAAACGGAGGCTGGCACACGGAGCAGATAAAGCGCCTCGGCGTGCCCGAGACGAACCTGCTTGACGGCCCCTCGGGCATCAACTCGATGTTCTCGGACGTAAACGCCGTCGGCTATCCGATGGAGTGCGTGCTCGGCTCAACATGGAACAATGACCTCGCCTACAGACTCGGAGAGTGCGTAGGCACGGAGGCTATGGCATACGGCGTGGACGGCTGGTACGCTCCGGCGGTCAACCTCCACCGCTCGTCCATAGGAGGCAGAAACAGCGAGTACTTCTCGGAGGATCCGCTCATCTGCGGCAAGATGGCCGCCGCCGCTATTCAGGGCGTGCAGAGCAAGGGCGTTGTCGCAATAGTGAAGCACTTCGTCTGCAACGACACGGAGCTCAACGCGAGAAGCAAGCTGTACACATGGGTCAGCGAGCAGGCGCTGCGCGAGCTCTATCTCAGACCGTTTGAAATAGCGATCAAGGAAGGCGGAGCGGGCGGCGTTATGAGCTCGTTCACCTGCCTCGGCTGCAAGTGGTGCGGCGGATCGAGCGAGCTGCTGGAGAATCTTCTCCGCGGCGAATGGGGCTTCAAGGGCTTCGTCACGACGGATGCCTGCCTCGGCGATTGGATGGATGCGAAGACGGCTATCGAAAACGGCAATGATCTGATGCTCGAGATGGGGCTTCAGACCTCGCAGGAGAAGCTCGCAAAGGCATACTCCGCCGATCCCGAGAATGTGGGCAATGCGCTGAGAGAAGCAACGCACAACATCTGCTACGCAATAGTGAATTACATGGAGGGCGCATTCTGATGAAGCATCAGTCGATCATCGGGAAAATGACACTTGAGGAAAAAGCCTCGCTTATGTCCGGCAAGAGCTTCTGGAACACGAAGCCGATAGAAAGGCTCAATGTGCCGACAATGATGATGACTGACGGGCCTCACGGGCTGAGAAAGCAGACAGCCTCCGAGGATCATCTCGGACTGAGCGGGTCATACCCCGCGACCTGTTATCCGACGGCCTCCTGCTCGGCAAACAGCTGGGACGAGGAGCTGCTATTCGAGATGGGCAGACACCTCGGCATTGAGGCATCCTCCGAGGGCGTGGGCATGGTGCTCGGGCCGGGAGTGAACATAAAGCGCGATCCGCTCTGCGGCAGAAACTTCGAGTATTACTCGGAGGACCCGCTCCTCGCGGGCAGGTGCGCCGCGGCGATGATAAGAGGCATACAGAGCGAGGGTGTTTCCGCCTGCGTAAAGCACTTTGCGGCGAACTCGCAGGAGCATCTTCGCATGAGCAATGACTCCGTTGTGGACGAGAGAACGCTCCGCGAGATATATCTCCCTGCGTTTGAAACGGCCGTCAAGGAGGGAAAGACCCGCGGCCTCATGACCTCGTACAACATGGTGAACGGGCAGTACGCCAACGAGAACATGCACCTTCTGCGCGATATACTGCGCGGCGAGTGGGGCTATAAGGGTCTCATCGTGAGCGACTGGGGCGGCAACTGCGACAGAGTCGCGGCGATACGCGCGGGCTCGACGCTCGAGATGCCGTCGACCGCGGGCGAGACCGACAGACAGATCGTTGAGGCCGTGCGCACGGGTGAGCTTGACGAGGCTCTGCTTGACGAGCAGGTAGATAACCTCCTCGAGATGGTGTTCACCGCGCAGGAAAATCTCAGAGAGCGTAAGGTATACGACATAAAAGAGCATCACGCCTTCGCCGCGAAGGTGGCGGAGGGCAGCGCGGTGCTGCTGAAAAATGACGGCGGGCTTCTCCCGATAGACGGCACGAAGCGAGCAGCCGTTATCGGCGATTTCGCGTTCGAGCCGAGATATCAGGGCGCGGGAAGCTCCCTCATCGAGCCGACAGTGCTGACCTGCGCGCTCGATACGCTCCGCGCCGAGGGCGCAAGCATCATCGGCCGGGAGCGAGGCTTCAGGCGCAGCGGCAGACCTGACGGTCCGATGCTCGAGAGAGCTGTCGCCCTTGCAAGAGAGGCGGATGTTGTGCTCCTCTTCCTCGGGCTTGACGATCTGAGCGAGGCGGAGGGCGTTGACAGAGCCGGCATGGCTATGCCAGCAAATCAGATACACCTCCTGCGCGAGATAAGCAGGGCAAATCCGAACGTGGCCGTTATCCTCTCGTGCGGCAGTCCCGTGGAGATGGAGTGGGACAGATACGCGAAGGCCGTTCTGCACATGTATCTCGGCGGTCAGGCCGGTGCAGACGCGGCGGCAAGGCTCATAATGGGCAAGGCCGTGCCGTGCGGAAAGCTTGCCGAGAGCGTGCCGATGCGCTATGAGGATGCTCCCGCTGCGGGCAATTACCCCGGCGCAGAGGCAACGGCAGAGTACAGAGAGGGGCTTTACATCGGCTACAGATACTACCTGAGCGCGAACGTGCCGGTCAAGTATCCGTTCGGCTACGGCATGAGCTACACACGCTTTGAGTATTCCGACCTCAAGGCAACGCGCGAAAAGGTGAGCTTCACGGTGAAAAACGTCGGCGGCAGAGCGGGCGCGGAGATAGCTGAGCTCTACATCGAGCCGAGAACAAACGGCACCTTCCGCCCGAAGCGCGAGCTAAAGGGCTTTAAGAAGGTGTTCCTTGAGGCGGGCGAGAGCAGAGAGCTTGAGATCAGTCTTTCAGACAGGAGCTTTGCCTACTGGAGCATCGAGCGAAACGGCTGGGCGACAGAGCCCGGCGCTTACGCGATAGAGATAGGCGCATCGTGCGAGGATATAAGGCTCACGCAGGAGATAATCCTCGAGGGCGAGCCCGTTGCCGACCCGTACGCCGACAGCGTGTTTGACGTGTACAGAGCGGCAGACGTGAAGCACGTTTCGGATGAGAGCTTCGCGGCGCTTCTCGGCCGTGAGATACCGCCCGCGCACTGGCCGAAAAACGGCAGGCTCGGCTTCAACTCCGCGATAGCGCAGGGGAGAACGAAGAAGCACGGCGTCGGAAGGCTTCTGTATGACGGCGTAAAGCTCGTGCAGAGGACGATGGCGCTCATCGGCAAGGAGAAGTACTCCGTTGAGGTGAACTTCGTGCTGAATATGCCGTATAGAGGGCTGTCAAGACTTACGGGCGCGATGTCCGACAAGGCAGTTTACGCGATACTGAAGATTGCGAACGGCGAAAAGGGCGGCTTCAGAGAGCTCCTGAAAAAATAAAAAAAGTTCTGTTCAAAAGGATTTAACGGGTGTATAATAAAAAAAGCGTTTTTTATAAATTAAAATAAACAAGGATGAGTATAACATGGAAATTACCGCTAAAACTCCCTGGGCGCCCTATGTAGGCGAGCTTCCCCTTCATCTTGATTACTTTTCGGGCTCAATGTATGACGCCGTTGCGGCTATTGCAGAGAAGTACCCAAACAATATCGCATTTGACTTTATGGGCAGGTCTACTACCTACAGGAAGATGCTGCAGAATATCAACACCTGCGCTAAGGCGCTGAAGACGATCGGCGTGCGCGCGGGAGACAAGGTCACCATCGCTCTGCCGAATTGCCCTCAGGCTATTTATATGTTCTACGCCGTGAACATGGTCGGCGGCGTGGCAAGCATGATCCATCCGCTGTCCGCCGAGAAGGAGATAGAGTTCTATCTCAACGAGTCTCAGTCGGTCACGGCGATTACGCTTGACCAGTTCTATCATAAGTTCGAGCGCGTCAGAGCCAACACAGGTGTTGTCAACATGATAATCGCCCGCGTGAAGGACGAGCTTTCCCAGCCGCTCAAGGCCGGATATATGCTGACCGACGGCAGAAAGATCCAGAAGATCCCCGACGATGCTCCCGTTATCATGTGGAACGATTTCCTTCATCTCAGCAAGAGCTGCTTCTACAACTACAAGGTAGACCGCGCCGACGATGACCCCGCCGTCATCCTCTATTCCGGCGGCACGACCGGCACCTCCAAGGGCATCGTGCTCACAAACAGAAACTTCAACGCACTCGGCCAGCAGGTAGTTGCAACTAACCCGATGTTCCGCCCCGGCGACAGAATGCTCGCCGCAATGCCCCTTTTCCACGGCTTCGGCCTCGGCGTATGCGTACACACGATGCTTGAAAACGGCGGCAGATGTATCCTCATCCCGCGCTTCACCGCGAAGACCTATGCAAAGCAGATCACAAAGTACCACTGCAACTTTATCGCCGGCGTGCCCACGCTGTACGAGGCTCTGCTTCGCCTGCCCTCGATGGAGAAGGCCGACCTCAGCTCCCTCAAGGGCGTGTTCTCCGGAGGCGATTCGCTTTCCGTTGAGCTTAAGAAGAAGTTCGATAAGTTCCTCTACGACCATAAGGCATCCATTCAGGTCCGCGAGGGCTACGGCATGACCGAGACCGTTACCGCCTGCTGCCTCACGCCTCCCCATATGTTCAAGGAGGGGAGCATAGGCCTGCCGTTCCCCGATACATATATCAAGATAGTCAAGCCCGGCACCGATGAGGAGCTGCCCTACGGCGAAGAGGGCGAGATCCTCCTCGCAGGGCCGACCGTTATGAAGGAATATATGAACCACCCCGACGAGACGGCAAACACTCTGCGCACGCATGCCGACGGCCTCACATGGGTCTACAGCGGTGACCTCGGCATTCAGGACGATCAGGGCTTTATCTACTTCAAGGGACGCGCAAAGAGAATGCTCATCTGCTCGGGCTATAACGTGTATCCCGCACAGCTCGAGAATATCCTCGATGCCAACGAGAAGGTGCAGATGAGCTGCATCATCGGCGTTCCCGATCCCTACAGAATGCAGAAGGTCAAGGCGTTCGTAAAGCTCAAGCCCAATGTGCCCGCCGTTGATGCAACGAAGAAGGAGCTGCTTGATTACTGCAGGAAGCATATTGCCAAGTACGCTATGCCGTATGACATAGAATTCCGCGATGAGCTCCCGAAAACTCTCGTCGGCAAGGTTGCATACAGAGTGCTCGAGGAAGAGGAGCTTGCCAAAATAAAGGCTGCAGAAGAAGCCGCAAAGCAGGAGAACGCATGATTACAGATACATTTTCCAGCAAGTCAGAGCCGATCCTAAAGCCCGATATGATCTGCAAGCAGGCAAAGGGCAAGTGCGATATATGCATCATGATGTTCTCGCATAAGATCGTCAAGATCGCGAGAACGATCTGGCCCACGGAGGTCATCGGAGAGGTCGGCACGGGCGTTACGTCCATCCCGGTCTATAAGACGACCTACAAGGGAACCGACGTGTGCTATTTCGCCGCACCCTACGGCGCGCCGCCGTCCGCGGCATGCCTTGCCGAGGCAAACCATCTGCTCGGAGCGAAGAAGTTCATAGTGTTCGGCTCGTGCGGCCTTATCGACACCTCCCTCACGGGCAAGAAGATAATCGTGCCGACGAAGGCGTACAGAGACGAGGGCCTTTCCTATCACTACGCCGCCCCGAGCGATTATATCGAGATGGCAAACTGCAAAAAGGTGTGCTCGATGCTTGAGGCGCTCGGAGTCGATTTCGGCACAGGCAAGACCTGGAGCACGGACGCTATCTATCAGGAGACCGGCAACGAGATCGCCATGCACAAGGCGGACGGCTGCGTCTGCGTTGAGATGGAGGCCTCCGCTCTGCAGGCTATCAGCGATTACTACGGCGTTGAGCTGTATTACTACTTCTTCACCGGCGACGTGCTTGACGAGGTGGGCTGGAGCAGAGAGAATTACGACGAGGCAAACCACAGTATCTCAAATATAGCGCTCGGCTTTGAGCTGGCCACGATGTTAGACAGATGAAGCATAACATAATCGTTAAATATAACGAGTCCGTTTCGGACAAGGGAGCAATGCTCGCCGAGATAAAGGCGCTTTTCGCTTCGGCAGGGGAGATAGAAGGCGTTTCGGGCGCCGAGGCCGTTCCCAACTGCATCGACCGCGAAAACAGATACGACGTGATGATAACCGTCACGATGGAGAAGGACGCGCTTCCAAATTGGGACGAGTCCGCACTGCACAAGCGCTGGTTAAGCGAATACGGCGGCATAGTCGCGAAAAAGGCGATATTCGACTGCGAATAAGTAATACCGGGGGTGTATCCGAATGGGATGCAGCCCCGGTATTTCAGTTTGGAGTTTGGAGATAGAAATTGAGGAATTGAGGTGTCGCCTGCGGCGACAGATCAGAATGGCTCCCCTGTGATCAGGGGAGCTGTCACCGAAGGTGACTGAGAGGTCGACAGGGTCGCGTATATTTGATAGAGTTCGACATCTACGCCTCGCTTTGCTCGGCACATCCCCCTATCCAAGGGGAGGCAACGGGGCTCGGGCGATCGATGATCGCCCCCCTGCGGGGCAGTGTGTAAGCCACGCGTTCCCATGTTGAGCATAAAAAAACCGCATCGGACGATGCGGCCTTAGGAGACGATGATTTACTTTGCTTCGACGGAGGTCACAGAGCAGTTATCGCTGAGGTCACGGTAGATGACAACGGTGAACTCGGCGCCTGCGGCATCGGTGCAGAGGAACTTGTAATTCCGGCCTGCGACTACCTGCGTGGCAAGAAGGGTAACGGGAGTGTAATCGGCGTAATCCGTGCCCTCAACGGCCTTGTTGAAGATATCGACCTCTTCATCGGAGGGGGCGGTGTTCTGCTCGTTCCAGCCGCCGACAATGGGCTCATCCTTGGCCTGCTCGTTCTTCTTCTCGCAGGCGGCGAGGGAGAGGACTATCATGAGGATAAGAAATACGGATACCGCGGTTTTAAAGTTCTTCATAATATAACTCCTGTCGGATAATTGATTTCAAATATTACGCATTAAACTATATAACACAATAACGGCCGGATTGCAAGATACAGTAAAAAGTTTTTTGCGGAATTTACAGTTTTTTCACAGTATTCTGGCTCGGAAAAAAATAATCGTTTTTTTTGAAAAATAACAGTACCATTTTGCTGCTCGTTCGTATATAATAACAGAAAAGGTTGAATTTGACATAAGGAGAAAAGCATGGACGAAAAGAAAGCACTTAAGGATACCGAGCTGAATGACAGAGAGCTTGACGCTGTAAGCGGCGGAACGGGCGAGCAGGGCAGCAGTCTCGTCGTTGAATCTCAGAACGAAGTAATTGACGGCCCCTGCAATAACGGCGGAACGGGCACGACCGGCAGATTCGTTTTCAAGAAGAAGCTCACGGAGCTCTGGAATAACTGGTTCAACAACCACAACCGATAATGAAGAATAGAGGAGAATAATATGGGCGGCAAAAAGGAAATCAAGGACAAGTAACTCAAAAACGTGGTCGGCGGCATCGCACGCTGTGGGTTATCATCCGTTAACGACACTATCTCTCTCAAAAACCGCGGCAAACAGAGGGCGAAGGCTATGGCTATGGCAAGGCTCACGGTCAGGGACGAAATGAGGCCTGCCGGCTTACCCACGTTAAAATTAAGTTTTCTGAGCAAGCTCTCGGTGAAGCTCGGCCTGTTAAGGGAAAACAAAGATCAGACCAGATACTGATTTTCTGATAGGAGGATGAGAAGTATGAAGGAGCTCAACGATCAGGAGCTGAAGAACGTAAGCGGCGGAAAAGCGACAAACGATTCCGACGGCGCAGTAAACATGGTGACCGGCGCTACATATGTGATGACGGGTGTCACGATTCCGACAGCGGGGAACAATAAACGCGGCAAGCTCGGCATATTTCTCATGGCCAAGATAAACAACGCATGGAGAAAGCTGCTTGACGGCGTTAAGCGCTGAGACAATTAAACATATAACAGCCCCGATCCGATGAGCGGTCTGCTCGGACGTGATCGGGGCTGTTTAATGCTGTTTCAGAGGACCTTTATGCCGGATTCAGCGGCGTACTTCATGAAGGACTCGGGGAGCCTGTCATCGGAGATGAAGTAATCGAGATCCTCGAGCTTCGCAAACGTGAAGGGCATGAGGCGCGTGAGCTTGCTGCTGTCGCAAAGGGCAACGCTCGTTCTCGCCTTGCGGATAACGAGGCGCTTGACGAGCATCTCGCTTTCCATGCCGCAGGAGAGGCCGTCCGTCATGGAGCAGCCGGAAACGCCTATGAAGGCAAGGTCAATGTTGATGGACTGGAGCATCTCAATCGTCTGATTGCCGGAGACGGCCATGTTGGCGCGGTTGAGATTGCCGCAGCAGAGATTTATAGAGGGACGGAGCAGATGGCACAGCTCCATCGCGATATTGGGAGCGGAGGTAAAAACCGTGAGATTAATGTCCGGCAGCATACGGGCGAGGGTGAGGTTGCTGGTGCCGGCATCGAGGAAGACGGAGGAGCCCGGCTGGATGAGGGAGAGCGCCTTCTCGGCCATAACGCGCTTGGAGGAGAGATTCTCCTGCTCGCGGACTGTTATCAGCGTTTCGCTCGAGCAATGCATGGCTCTTGCGCCGCCGCGGAACTTGACTATCTTGCCCTCATCGGAAAGGGTGTCAAGATCTCTGTGAATGGTCATGAGGGAGACATCGGGAAACAGCTCCTGAAGTTCACGGATCGTAACATCCTCATGCTCGTCAATATAGGCCATCATCTTGTTCTGGCGCAAATTTATCATGCTTATCACTCCACCTGTTATGAAATGTTTCAAACAGATGATAATATAACATTTTTGTGATGATATGTCAACAACTTATTCCATAGTATCCCGGTACATTTTTTGAGGAAAACAATAGGCAAAAATATAAATTTTTCACAGCTTGCAGGGGACGGCGCACTTGCTATTGCCGCGGCGATGGTGTATAATTAATCTGTTAAATTGCGTTTACGGAGGCGGAGCCATGGACGAAAACATCAGGAAGCTCAAAGAGCTCGTTTCTCAGAGCGACAATATCGTTTTCTTCGGCGGAGCGGGCGTAAGCACGGAGAGCGGCATCCCCGATTTCAGAAGTGTTGACGGGCTGTACAATCAGAAATGGAGCTATCCTCCCGAGACGATCCTCAGCCACAGCTTCTTCGAGCGCTGCCCCGAGGAGTACTATCGCTTCCACAGGGAAAAGCTCGTTATTGACGGCGTAAAGCCCAACAGAGCGCATCTGCGCCTTGCCGAGCTTGAAAAAGAGGGAAAGCTACGCGCTGTTGTGACCCAGAATATTGACGGACTCCATCAGGCCGCGGGCAGCGAGAACGTGCTCGAGCTTCACGGCAGCATCCTCAGGGCGTACTGCTCAAAATGCCGCAAGCCCTACAGCGCCGACGTTATGAATCACGGCGAGGGCGTGCCGCGCTGCAGCTGCGGCGGAGTCATCAGACCCGACATCGTTCTGTATGAGGAGCCCCTCGATGAGGATATAATGACAAGGGCGATACGCTGTATCCGCAAGGCCGATATGCTCATCGTCGGCGGTACCAGCCTCAACGTTTACCCCGCGGCTGGGCTTATAAATTACTACACGGGCAACAAGCTCGTTCTCATCAATCTCAGCCGCACTGAGTATGACAGATATGCCGATCTTGTCATCCATGAGAAGATAGGGGAGGTTTTCTCTCAGATATGAAGGTCAACGTTCTCGGAGCAAAGATAGACAAGACAAACATCCTCGACGCCGTTGAGCGCGCGATAGGCTTTATGGACGAGCGCAGGGCCGCCATAGTCACCGCGCCCGATGCCGAGATGATAATGCGCGCAAGGGCAAGCAGGAAGTTCCGCGGCACGCTGAATTATTCGGACATCGTTCTCCCCGCGGGAGAGGGCATCATGCTCGCCTCGAGAATACTCGGCACCCCCATAACGGAGCGCGTGACGGGGCTTGACTTCGTCAGAGCGCTTCTGGCGCGCATGAGCGACACCGGCAAGAGCGTTTTTCTCTACGGGGGATGGACGGGGATAGCCGATGCAGCCGCGAGAAACATCCGGCAGAAGTACCCCGGAATAGTCATCGCAGGAACAAATGACGGGTTTTTCTCGTCTGACGATGACGTGATAGACAAGATCAACGCCGTCAGCCCCGATCTGCTCATCGTATGCCTCGGTTCGCCGAAGCAGGAGCACTGGATGTACGAGTGTGCGCCGGAGCTGTCGGTCGGCGTGATGGCGGGGCTCGGAGACGCTATCGACATTATGTCCGGCTATGAGCTGCCTACGCCGCGCAGGTGGAAGGAGCTCGGCTTTGAATGGCTATACAGGCTCATGAAGAAGCCTAAGAGAATAAAGCGCCTTATCAAGCTGCCGCTTATGATACTCGCGGCGAGCTGGCGCAGATTAACGGGAAGATAAAGGACAGATATAAGCTATGGCACACGGTAAACTCATCGTATTGGAAGGCATTGACGGAAGCGGCAAGTCCGCCCAGTACCGCAGACTTTGCAGAAAATTCGAAGCAAACGGAATCGATTACAATCATATCGTCTTTCCTCGCTACACCAAGGAGAGCAGTGCGCTGATCCGTGCATATCTGGGGGGAGAATTCGGAAAGAATCCTCAGGATGTCAATGCCTATGCAGCATCCACCTTCTATGCGGTAGACCGTTATGCTTCCTATAAAGACGACTGGGGAAAGAAGTATCAGGAGGGAGCTTTCTTCCTTTCCGACCGCTATACCACCTCCAATGCCGTCCATCAGGGTTCCAAGCTCACCGATGAAGAACTTCCCGAGTTTTTCGACTGGCTTGAAGACCTGGAATACAATAAGATGGGTCTTCCCAGACCGGATATGGTCATCTATCTGGATGTTGACCTGGAAACCTCTCTTCGCCGTATGAGCAAGAGACAGAACGATACCAACACCAAAGCGGATATTCATGAAAAGGATATCGCTTATCTGGAAAAGTGCCTCCACACCGCAAATCTGGCCTGTGAACATTTCGGCTGGGTACGCATTCCTTTTAAGAAGAACGGAGTGGAAAGGGAAGTGGACGAGAAGAACGATGAGATCTATCGTCTGATCCTTGAGGCAATCAATCAGGGAGATTGAATATGTCGGAAGAAATGGAAAAAAATGCTCCCGCCGGCACGGAACCCGCAGCGGAAAAGCCACAGGAAAAAAAGTCCCTGACCGGACGTATCGATAATACCGACCGCTTTTTCCTCGATCCCAACGGATTGGAAGCTTCCAATTATACCGGAGACGAAGTCAGTGAACGCGACTATCGTCCCATTCGCCGCAGCAGAGAATACCGTTCCGGCTGTCTCGGCGGCCTGATGTATTTTGTATTCATCGGCTGTGTCAGCATGGTTCTGGCTGTATTCATGTGGATGGCAGCCACCGATGCGCTGGCTTTGACCGGATCCTCGGATTATACCGCCACCGTAAACATCCCAAGCTCCATTTTCACCACCAAGAGCGTGGAAGTGAAAGATGCGGACGGAAAGGTGACAGGTACCGAACGAGTCTCCAGTGCGGATATCGATTATATCGCGACCGAGCTGAAGGAAGCCGGCATCATTCAGTACCGCTGGCTTTTTAAAGCCTTCTGCAACCTGTCCCATGCCGATACAAAGATCGACTCCGGAGAATACACCCTGAAGGGAAGCTATGACTATCGTGCCCTTATCAAGGCAATGCAGCATGGCAACGGTCCCGTACAGACGGTCACCATTACCTTCCCCGAAGGCTTCACCATGCGCCAGATCTTCCAGCGTCTGGAAGAGAACAAGGTTGCCACCATGGACGAACTCTATGAAGCAGCAGAAAACACCACCTTCGATTACGATTTCCTCGGAGATAAGAAAGAGGGAAGTGCGGAACGTCTGGAAGGTTATCTGTTCCCGGATACCTATGAGTTCTATGTGGATATGAATCCCTCCAGTGCCATTAAAAAGTTCCTGGACGGCTTCTACAGCAGATATTCCGCTGACATGATGGCTCAGCTGGATAAATTGGGAATCACTCTGGATCAGGCGGTCACTGTTGCTTCCATCATCGAGAAGGAAGCCGGCGCGGACATCGAACGCGGAAATATCGCATCGGTCATCTATAACCGTCTCAAAGCAAAGATGTCTCTCGGTCTGGACTCCACGATCCTTTACGTATATCCCGACCACGAAGGTGCTCCGAATGCGGCAATGCTGGCCGATCCGAGTCCGTACAATACCCGTATCAACCTCGGACTCCCGCCCACACCCATCAGCAACCCCGGCACCGCGTCTTTGATCGCGGCACTGAATCCCACTACAACTAATTACTATTACTTTGCATTGGAAAGCTCCACCGGCAATATGAAGTTCTTCAGTTCTCTCAGAGAATTCAATGCCTTTGTAGCACAGCAGGATTATGATGAATAAAAAGAAACCTGAATTACTGGCTCCTGCCGGAGATATGGAACGTCTCATTATGGCAGTGACCTACGGCGCCGATTCGGTATACCTCGCGGGTACCGAATTCGGAATGCGCGCAGCCTCCAACAATTTCAATCTCGAGCAGATGAAAGAAGCGGTGGAATTTGCCCATTCTCATGGTGTCAAGGTCTATGTGACAGTCAATACGCTTCCGAGAGAAGATGAACTGGACCGTCTCAAGGAGTATCTTGCGGCAGTCAATGCCATAGGTCCGGATGCATTTATTATCTGTGATCTGGGAGTTATGGAGCTGGCAAAGGAATATGCCCCGGATGTAAAGCTTCATATCAGCACACAGCTGGGTGTCATCAATTCCGAGACAGCGAAATTCCTGTACAATTACGGTGCGGAGACTGTGGTCCTTGCTCGTGAGACTCCCATGGAGGACATCCGCAAGATCCATTCCAAGATTCCCGAAGAATTGAATATTGAGGCATTCGTTCACGGAGCCATGTGCGTTTCCTTCTCCGGACGCTGCCTTCTGTCCAACTACCTTACCGGACGAGATGCAAACCGGGGAGCCTGCGCGCAGCCCTGCCGCTGGAAATACCGTGTCATTGAAGAAAAACGTCCCGGTGAAATGTTCGATGTTACCGAAGAGACCAACGGAACTTATATTCTCAATTCCAGGGATATGTGCATGATCGAACATATTCCGGAGCTGATCGATGCGGGTGTACAGTGCTTTAAGATCGAAGGACGCATGAAATCCGCTTATTACGCAGCGGTCGTAACCAATGCGTACCGTCATGCCATCGATGCGGCAATGGAAGGAAAGCCTCTGGATCCGGCCTGGGTGCTGGAAACGGAAAAGGTGAGTCACCGTCCGTATTCCACCGGATTCTATTACGGATATCCCGGGCAGAATTACAGCGAAAACGGTTATATTACCGAATGTGATGTAGTCGCTGTTGTGGAGGAATGCGATGAGGAAGGACATGCTCTTCTGACGCAGCGCAACAAGTTCTTCTCCGGAGACGATGTGGAGCTTCTGGTTCCCGGTGAGCTTCCGGTTGCCATGAAGGGTGTGACCTTTACCGATCTGGAAGGTAATCCTTTGGAAGACACACGTCATGCGATGATGCAGTTTAAGATGGATCTGCCCAAACAGGCGCCAAAGTACTCGATTATTCGCAAAAACAGATAAATTTCCTTGACAATCGTCATTGGTATGCTAAAATTACATTCGGCTGAGACGAAGCCAAGCAGAATGAACCCTTTTCAGAGAGTGACCGGCCGGTGAAAGGTCATAATGTGTTCGCTGCAAGCCACTTCCGAGCCTTTCCGGGATGACCGGAACGTACTCCTGCGTTAAAGGAAACTTGAGATCCGGACATTGTCCGGTAAATCAGGGTGGTACCGTAGATTAACCTCTGCCCCTGTATCGGGGCGGAGGTATTTTGTTTTTTGGAGGAACTTATGAAAAAATACGGCGTAAACGAGCTCCGCGAAATGTACCTCAGCTTCTTTGAAAGCAAGGGACATCTTCGTCTTCCCAGCTTTTCTCTGATACCGCAGAACGACGCAAGTCTTCTGCTCATTAACTCCGGTATGGCTCCTATGAAGCCCTATTTCAAAGGCGAACAGGAACCCCCGCGTCATCGTGTCTGCACCTGCCAGAAGTGCAT
>DCGN01000140.1:6523-9260 GCA_002315275.1 Clostridiales bacterium UBA1777 | reverse complement strand
CCTTCGGCGATTACTTCAAGCACGAAGCAATTGCATGGAGCTGGGAATTCCTGACCAGCCCCGAGTGGGTCGGCCTGGATCCGGATCGTCTCTATCCCTCCGTCTATGTTGACGACGATGAGGCATTTGAGATCTGGAACAAAGAGATCGGCATTGCTCCCGAACGCATCTTCAAGTTCGGCAAGGCAGACAATTTCTGGGAGCACGGCTCCGGCCCGTGCGGTCCCTGCTCCGAGATCTACTATGACCGCGGCGAACGTTTCGGCTGCGGCAAGCCCGACTGCACCGTCGGCTGCGACTGCGACCGCTACATGGAAGTATGGAACAACGTTTTCTCTCAGTTCGATAACGACGGACACAACAATTACACCGAACTGAAGCAGAAGAACATCGATACCGGTATGGGTCTGGAACGTCTGGCTGTCGTCTGCCAGGATGTCAACAGCCTGTTTGACGTAGATACCGTTATGAACATTACCAACAAGGTATCCGAGCTTACCGGTGCATTCTACGGAAAGTCCACCAAGATGGACGTTTCTCTCCGCGTTATTACCGACCATATCCGTTCTTCCGTCTTCATGATCTGTGACGGCGTTCTTCCTTCCAATGAAGGCAGAGGCTATGTTCTCAGACGTCTTCTCCGCAGAGCTGCAAGACACGGCAAGCTTCTCGGAGTCAACGAACCCTTCCTTTACAAGGTCATCGCTACCGTCGTTCACGAAAATGAATGCCAGTATCCCGAACTTCGCGAGAAGGAAGACTATATCACCAGAGTCATCAAGACCGAGGAAGAAAACTTCGCAAAGACCATCGATGCCGGTATGAAGATCTTCTCCGAACTGCTCGCAGAGCATAAGGAAAAGGGCGAATCCGTATTCTCCGGCGCAGATGCATTCAAGCTTTACGATACCTACGGTTTCCCCATCGACCTCACCATCGAGATGTGCGAGGACGAAGGAATGTCCGTCAACGAAGCAGAGTTCAAGTCTCTCATGGAAGAGCAGCGCGTTCGTGCCCGTGAGGCAAGAAAAGCTCTCGGTGACCTGGGCTGGGCAGGCGTTGAATTTGGTAAGGCAATTCCGGATACCGTATTCGACGGCTATGAACACAATGACGTAGAAGGCCGTGTCATGGCAATCGTAGCGGACGGCGAGTTCGTGGAAGAACTCAAAGAAGGCGCAGAAGCCATCGTGGTTCTGGATAAGACCGCACTGTATGCCGAAATGGGCGGACAGGTCGGTGATCACGGCAAGCTTACCGTCGGTGAATCCACCTTTAAGGTAACCAACGTTGCAAAGAACAAGGGCGGAAAGTTCATGCACTATGGTGTCATGGAACAGGGAACTCTCGAAGTCGGCAATACCGCAGTTTCTCATTATTGTGAGAAGCGCAGAAATGCAGTCCGCAGAGCTCACTCCGCAACTCATATGCTCCAGTACGCACTTCGTACCGTTCTGGGCGATCACGTCCACCAGGCAGGTTCTCTCGTAGAGCCCGATTTCCTCCGTTTCGACTTCACTCACTTCTCCGCAGTTACCGCAGAGCAGCTTAAAGAGATTGAAGCACTGGTCAACGCAGCCATTGCGGAAGGCCACGAGGTCAATACCAATGTCATGAGCATTGAGGAAGCAAAGAATTCCGGCGCAATGGCTCTGTTCGGCGAAAAATACGGCGACAGTGTCCGTGTCGTCGATATGGGTGTCAGCAAGGAACTGTGCGGCGGTACTCACCTGGACAACACCGCAAAGGCTGGCGCATTCCACATCGTTTCTGAGTCTTCCGTTGCATCCGGCGTAAGAAGAATCGAAGCAACTACCGGCGCAAAGACTCTGGAACTCCTCAATTCCTCCATCGACCGCATCTCCAACATCGCAGTAGAGCTGAAGTCCAGCACGACGGATATTGAGAAGAAGATCGAGTCCCTCATGGCAGAGCTGAAGGAAGCAAACCGTGTAATCGAGCAGTACAAGGCAAAAGAATCCGCCGGCGGCGCTGACGGTATCCTCAAGGCCGCTGCCGAGATCGGCGGTCTGAAGGTCGCAGCAGTCAAGGTCACCGAAGGCAATGCACAGTCTCTTCGTCAGCTGGGCGATATGCTCCGCGACAAGGAAGCAGCAGTCGTTGCAGTCGTTGTACTGGTTGCTGACGGCAAGGTCACTCTGCAGTGTGTCTGCGGCAAGGATGCAGTTGCCAAGGGAATCAAGGCAGGCGATATTATCAAGACCATCGCTCCCGTTGTTTCCGGTAAGGGCGGCGGCAAGCCTGATTCCGCAATGGGCGGCGGCTCCGATGTGACAAAGGTTGATGAAGCACTGGCAATGGTCTCCAAGATCGTTGCGGAAAAGATCGGTTGAGGTGAATACTATGGATTTCTGCCTGTTCTGCAGCATTATTGACGGTTCCATTCCGTCTGCTAAGGTCTACGAAGACGAATATGTCTACGCATTCCGTGATATCAATCCCCAGGCTCCGGTTCACGTTCTGGTCGTTCCCAAGACTCATATCAGCAATACCAATGAGCTCAACGCAGAGAACTCTGTACTCGTTGCAAAATGCTTCGAAGCAATTCCCGTCATTGCTGCTCAGGAAGGTCTTACCAACGGCTACCGCGTGATCAACAACTGTGGTGAAGACGGCGGACAGACCGTGAAGCATCTTCATTTCCATATTCTCGGCGGCAAAAAGCTTTCCGAGCAGATGGTTTAAAGTAAAAAATATTTAGAAGATTAGTATAGTC
>DCGN01000140.1:0-6516 GCA_002315275.1 Clostridiales bacterium UBA1777 | reverse complement strand
GCGCCCGCTGGGCGCACACGAAAAAGGAAGGAGAGCAAAAATGCTCTCCTTCCAATACGTGTAATAAAAAACATTCATTCCTTTACACGAAGAAAAAACGGAATGATATTAATACATATGATTGAGAAATATTTTCATATGAAAAGAGGGAAGATCGATGGATTCATGTAAAAATTTCGCAAAAAAATATCCCGTATTAATCGCTGTCCTGACCACACTTTTAGTATTTGTATTATTAAAGATCCGGTACCTGATTCCGGAGGGTCCCGTAGCACCCGGAATCAGAGAGGTATTCCTAGCGGTAGTGGTCTTTGCCTGGACATTCCTTTTTATGGGGAAAGAAAAAGTCACTTTTAAACCGGATGGGTTCAGATATTCATTCAGAATATTAAGAGGTTATTTCATTTTCCTGGGTTTATTCGTTCTTGTTGAGATCGTGTCCTCTGTGGTTTTACAGGGTATACATTCGACGTTTGCCGTTAAACTTGTGAATGCTTGTCTGATCGGCGCGACGGTTGGTATTGTGGAGGAATTCTCTTTCAGAGGTCTTGTATTTGGCGGATTTCTTCAGAAACTCGGAAGCAGTAAAAAGAACATTATTATTGCTTCTATATTGTCCGGTTTATTATTTGGCGCGATGCATGTTGTATACTCTGTACTTGAAGGAGAAGTCACAAGTTTTGGTACCGGTATGGCGGCTTTATTTAAGACCATTCAAACCGGTATTTTCGGAGTGACCCTTGCCTTTATATATTACACAACAAAGAATATTTACGCCGTTGCTGCTCTGCACAGCCTGGATGATTTTCTGCTGTTTCTTCTTTCCTCCGTTCAACCCAGTGAAGCTATGAAAGCGGATTCTTATGTCAGTGGTAATACAACGGTAATAGTCGTAGGTTACACCATCTTTACACTTATTATGGTTCCTGCCCTTATTAAAGCAATGAAGGATCTGAAAGAAAATGAAGCGATCCCGTTTGATGAGGATTTCCAGCCCAGAGCGGTTAAGTACGAAAAAAAGTAATATGAGAAAATCGCGATCTGTTTTCGCAGACCGCGATTTTTTTACGTAAATTCTTTTATGCCAAACGGCTGAGAATGGTGCGGATCGAGTTGTCCGCCTCTTCATAAGCTGCCTGAATCGTATCTCCGGAATTCAGATAGATGAGAGTCTCGTCTTCGGAGAAGAGCTGTTTGTAAATGATTCCGTCCTCAGCGGTGATGTATACCCAGGTATCTCCTTCGATGGTGATGTAACGGATCTCTTTGACCGTAAATTCTGCTGTCATATCTGCAGACACGGCAGAGGAGGAAATTCCGTTATCTTTCAGAGCCTTCCTGTATTCGGTCATGACCTCACGCTGAGATGCGCCGGTAGTTACGATGTTGTACTTCTGTACATTGACCATCGCATAAAGCTTGACCAGTCCGCCGTGATCTTTCAGGACCATGATGTAGGTGGGCTGTCCTTCCACGTTAATGAGAGAGGGGAAGGATGCGGAATAACCAAGGTGCTGTACCTGACCTTCTGCAGAACTCATTGCAGAGTATTCTTCCGCGCCTGCTACCTGATAATATCTGCACTCGGAGGTTCTGGAGTTCATCATGACAAACCCGATATTGGATTCGTCGGAGTTGACACTGGTGACACCGGTGTAGACCCATACGTCTCCGTCCATGACTTTGTATCCGTAATCACTGGTGGTCTTGCGGCATCCGACGTTTCCGAACATGCTGTTGAGGAAACCGTTGGAAAGCGTGCCGTACCAGTCATACTTCTGAGTAAGAAGATCGCCGTCATAGACACGGTCGACCCACTGAGGAACATCTGAAACCTTATAGTATTCCGTGTCGCCGGAAACGGGGTCGAGAAGAATGATACCTTTCACGTCCATAGCTCCGAAAAGACCAACATTGGCTTTGAGGACCGGGCATACATAGTAGGGATGACCTTCATCGTTCAGTTCCAGATAAGTTCCCTGGAAAATGCTGGTGGGATAGCGGAAACGGAGATGACGGAACAGGTTTTTCCCGAAGTAAGCGGAGCTGGTATACTGGATCTTATCCGTAAGTTTTACATACTGTGCTTCATTGTTGACGGGGTCGACCATAACATAACCGGGAATACCCTCGGATTTGTTGTTGAGATATTTGAAGAAGTCTGCGTATTCCAGAGAAGCGACCTTCATGGGCTTTCCGTTGAGATCGATCGTGGTATAGCTTTCGCTGACTTCAAACTGAGAAACGATATCTGCCAGAGAACCGACCGCGCGGCTGCCGATGATACGTGCGCTGTTGGTATCCATCAGTGCGATGTTGGATACGGTATCGGACTGGGGAATATCTTCTTCGAAAACACGTTCCTCCGGCTGCATCAGGGAAGCGTATTTGGATGCGGAGAAAATGGGGGAGGAGAAGATACCTCCGAAGATCAGGACCACGACACCGACCACAAGGATCAGAGTGAGGATCTTATATACGGAGAATTTTCCGCCTTTTTTTGCCTGCGGACGAAGAGAAAGAACGAATACTGCTTCGGCAAACAAAACCAGCAGGCAGAACCAGAACCCGATATTCTGAAGATTCAGTGCCGGCAGAGTTACGTAGAAGAACAGAAAATCCAAAAGAACCAGGATAATTGCCAGAATGATCTGCGCTTTACGGGATATGGGTGCCATCGGTTTGGGGGAAGGATTATTGGGGACGTGGATCCTCGGACCTTCATTTTGAATCGTCATAATGTATTCCTCGCTTTCGGAACGAACCGTCGTTCCATTGTTTTATGTCTAGATTATAATATATTTTAAGCTGGAAGTATCTAACAGTTTTGGCAACTTAACCCGCTTTATTGACCATACGGAAGAGAATTACGCAAGGGATACTCGCACTTGAACTGTATTGTCAATATCGATATAATAAAGCCATCAAAAACAGGGGAAAACTATGGCGGATTATAAGAAAAACAAGGATAATATCCTGAATTATAAAAATGAGATCAATCGTCTGACCGCAGGAGGTCCGCAGCGTCTGTATCTTATTTACGGACCCGAGGATTATCTCAAAGAAAAGTACATAGAAAAAATGGTCTCCCTGTGTTTTCCGGACGGAGAGACCGGTTTCGGTTTTACAAAGATCGACGGAACCAATCTCAATCTTTTGGATCTGGAAGAGGCAGTCAATTCCGTTCCGTTCCTTTCCGAACGAACCTACGTGGAGGTTCGCGGCGCGGATCTGAACCGTCTGAAGGAAAGTGATGTGGAACGTATCATCCAACTTCTTTCGGATATTCCGGACTACTGCACGGTTAATTTTGTTCTTCCGTCGGAATACGATCCGGATGCAAGGAAGAAACTGACCAAGTTCTTCCTGACCAAAGGTGTTGCTCTGAAGTTTACTCATCAGACACAGGGCGCTCTGCTGGAATGGATCACACGGCGGTTTGCCGCGCAGAAGAAGAGCATCAGCATGGAAGCGGCACAGAGACTCATGTTCATTTCCGGAGATATTATGAGTACGCTCATTCCGGAAATAGAGAAGATCGCAGCCTATGCCAAAGGAACCAATATTACGGTAGACGATGTCAATAAGATCGCCAACCACATTCCGGAAGCAGATATCTTCGATGCGATCGATCTCATTGCGGAAAAGAAATACAACCAGGCAGCAGAGGCATTTGCAGTGCTTCTGAACGATAAATCCAATGAACCCATGCTTATTACCGCTGTTATGGGAATGCAGTTTAAACGCCTCTATTTCGCCCGTACGGCGCTGGATGCGGGAATGAATGCGGAATACATCATGGACGCGCTGAAAATTAAGGATTTTGTCGCAAGAAAGATGTGCCGGACCGGCAGGGAACTGTCTCCGGAATTTCTTCAGAGTGCCGTAGAGATCTGTGCCGATACCGACTATAAGCTGAAAAGCTCCGGTCTCAACGGACAGGATCTGATTCGCGATGCGTTTTCCAGAATCATCGCAGGAGATATGATCACCCATGCTTAAGACAAACGAAGTTATCATTGTGGAAGGGAAGTATGACAAGAACACTCTCAGTCAGGTAGTGGAGGCAGTCATCATTCCCGTCTCCGGGTTTTCTCTATTCAACAACAAGGAGATGCAGAATTTCCTGAAGAATCTGGCAAAGGAAAAAGGGATCGTTGTTATGACGGATTCCGATTCCGCAGGATTCATGATCCGAAATTTCATTAAATCCTCGATTCCAAAAGACCGTCTGAAACATGCATATATTCCCGATGTCTACGGAAAAGAACGCAGAAAAAGGGAAGCCTCCAAAGAAGGAAAACTCGGTGTGGAAGGAATGGATCCCGAAGTACTTGTACAGTCTCTGCGGGATGCTGGTGTCGTATTTGAAGATGAAGATACGAAAACTCTTCCGTTGAAGGAACCCGTCACGAAAGCAGACCTGTACGCACTGGGTATCACAGGAAAAGAGAACAGCGCCATTATACGAAAGGGAATTATACAGGCCCTTGGGCTTCCGGAACACATTTCCACCAACGGAATGCTTGAGGTCATGAATCTTCTTTATTCCAAAGAAGAGGTCATCGATCTGATCACCGTACTGACTCAGTACGAGTAAGAAATAAGCTTATGAATTTAGATAAAAAGAAAACCTTTCATCTTCCCAGACTGGGTGGACGAATCGTAAAAACCTCCATTGCCGTCTTTATCTGCCTGATGATCTATATGCTGCGCGGATACGACGGTATGCCGGCGCAGTCCTGTATTGCTGCAATCGTATGCATGCAGCCCTTCGTTCAGGACAGCAAGACCTTTGCACTCAACCGAATGATCGGGACATTCATTGGAGCTGTTACCGGTCTTTTGATGCTGCTGACACTCTCCAGAGGTCATTTTATTTTTTATGGAATGCCGGTAGCCTTTGCGATGGAAGCAATCGGCATGATCATTACGTTCTATATCTGCGTATGCATCAAAAAGACGGATACTTCGGGACTCGCCGCGATTGTGTATCTTTGTATCGTGATCTCATATCCGTATATTGAAGATCCTGTCATCAGTGCCATGGATCGTATGTTCGATACCTTTATAGGGACCATTGTGGCCATTCTGGTCAATACTTTCCAGCTGCCCAGAGGAAGAAATGAGAACCGGCTGTTCTTTATCCGGGCGAAGGATCTGGTACCGGATCGTTATTCCCATATCAACGGAACCGTCCTTATCGCTTTGAAAAGGCTTTTTAATGACGGAGCAAAAATCTGTATGATTACCGAGCACGCTCCGGCTTTCTTTATTCTTCAGATGGGTATGATAAAGGTCAATATGCCGCTGATCGTCATGGATGGTGCCGCACTGTACAACACAGAGGACAAGGAATTTTCGCATCTCATTGAAATGGAAAAGTCTGCAGCCCATAATCTGACCCATATACTACAGGGAATGAATATAAGTTACTACGTAAATACGATTCGTTCCAACTCTCTTATGATCTATCATGACGGTGAGTATACCGAATATGAGAACCTGGTTTACGAAGATCTGAAGCGTTCACCGTACCGTAACTATGTCAGCGGTCTTTATACGGAAGCAGATCACATCATATCCTTTAAGATCATAGATTCCAATGAAAAGATCGCCGCACTTTGTAAAGATCTGAATGCACTGCTTCCGGAATCCAGATATCGGGTGGTCAACCGTCCTCACAGCACAAGAAAAGAGATTTCCTGCCTGTATGTGTACTCTGCGGATGCTACTTTGGAACAGGCGAAAAAGAATGTAATGGAGCTGATGCAGCAGGAAAAAACACTTATCCCTACCGATGTTTACGCAAAGCACGAATATGAAACAGAGAGGGATGGTTTGTACATTCTCAATAAAGTACGTAACATGTACGAACCGGTTTCTTTGAAAGCTCTGTTTCGTAAAAAGAGAGGATCCAAATGACTTCTTTTAAAATAGAATGGAAATATGACGGAAATGAAGCTTCTCTTCCGCAGCGGGAAATGCCTGCCAATACAGTTCCATTTAAAGAACCGCAGAATATGAAGAAGCTCGCAATTGTTCTAAATGTGGCATCTATTTTCGTTGCTTTAATTACCATTACAGTCTTATTTATCCGTGGCGGCCTATTTGCTTTCAGTTACGTCGGTGCGATCCTTTCAATGGTCTGTCTGATTCCCCATGAATTTTTACATGGAATCTGTTTTAAAGAAGATGTGACCATGTACAATAATCTGAAACAGGGAATGCTTTTCGTCATCAGTCTGGAGGATTTGTCACGAGGCCGCTTTGTTTTTCTAAGTCTTCTTCCCAATATCGTCTTTGGATTTATTCCGTATATTCTTTTCCTTATTTTTCCGTCATTGAAGATACTCGGTACTCTCGGAGCCATTTCGATTGCAGGCGGCGTGGGAGATTATATGAATGTATATAATTGTCTGACTCAGGTTCCCAAAGGCGGATTGACCTTTTTAAGCGGCATTCATTCCTATTGGTACATGCCGGAAGAAAAAAAATCGGGTAGGAGGCTGACTA
>DCGN01000125.1:597-3407 GCA_002315275.1 Clostridiales bacterium UBA1777 | reverse complement strand
TGCGGGATCAAAATCATCGGTGCTGATGCCGCCCGCCGTGACCTGCGCATTGTCAAAGCCCTCCGTGCCCTTGATACGGAGCTTTATCCAACACGCGTCTATAAGCTTCGATATCTCGCTGTCCGTGAGCTCGCCGATGTGCTTCGTGCCGTTCACGCCGCTCAGCTTTACTATGACCTTGCCGAGTCTGTTGTGCAGAAGGCCCGTAAACAGCTCGGCCGCTTCGAGCTGCGGCACAGCCTTTATTTTGTTGTTGATGTACTGTCTGTACTCGTCCATGCAGAGGCCGAAGCCTATGACCACGTCTCCCCCGATGCCGTTCACGGCCGCGGCGCGGGAAACGTCAAATATCACCGTGCCGGATACGCCCTTCTCTGTAAACTGGAGCTCGCCCTCGGCTCTCTGAAGCGTTCCGCCCTTTGCGTCGTGTACAGCAACGTCCGCGGGGCATCTCACGCCCTTGAGTGCGCGCGGGATCTCAGCATCCGTCGTGAGCTGGACGAGAGACGGATACAGCTTTGTGCAGCTGTGTCCGAGACTTTTTAAAAGCTCATAGCCGTCCTTCACTCCGCCGACCTTGCCGCCTGCCATGCCGCCGCACGCAACGATTACGTTGTCGGCAAGCACGCGCTCCTCATCCGTGATAATATTAAAGCCGCGCTTCGTGCGCTCTATCTGCTTTACGGGTGAGGCTGTTTTTATTTCCACGCCCGCTCCCTCAAGCGCGAAGCGCAGCACGTCAAGAACGCTGTTCGCGCTGTTGGAATAGGGATAGACTCTTCCGCCGTACTCCGACACGGTTTTCAGCCCGATGGACTCGAAGAATTCCATTGAGCGTTTGGCGGAAAAGCGCTTTATAATGCCATCGGCAAAGCGCTTCTGCTTTGCATTCGTATATATATCCGACGCATCGTTTGTGATATTACAGCGGCCGTTTCCCGTAGAGAGGAGCTTTCGGCCAACGCGCTGCTGGCGCTCGAATATGATGACCCTGTTTGCCTTGTCCTCTGCCGCCGTGAGCGCCGCCATCATGCCCGATGCGCCGCCGCCGATCACCGCTACCGTTCTCATTTTGCCACCTCCGCGTCGTTTGCCGCTCTGTAAAGGATATCATGCGCAACGGGGGCGTAGAAAAGCCGGTTCACCTCGTCCACGTCGTGCGTAATGCCGAGTATCCACATCAGCTTTGCTATTGCAGCCTCGGTAGTCATGTCATATGCCTCGAGGATATGTCTGTCCGCCTTCAGCCTGTGGCCGACAGAGTATACCGAGAGGTCAGACCCCTCGTTTTGCACCTGCGTTGTGACTACCACGAACTTGCCCTCGCCTGTTCTGCGGCGGATGACCTCGAAAAGTCTGTCATCGTTATAGGACGGAAGCCCGCCCACGCCGAAGCACTCCATCACGAGCGCGTCCTTCCTCGAAAGCTGAAAATCGAGAAGCTCCCAGTCCGTGCCGGGAATCATCTTCACGAGGCCGACAGAGTCGTTCAGCTCCGTGCAGAACGTCGGTTTCTCCGCCTTTTCCGGCAGGATGTACTGCACGAGTCTGTGATCCTGCAGTATCGCAATATCGGGATAGTTTATCGACGAAAACGCCGCATAGCTCTTCGAGCAGGTCTTTCTCGCCCTTGTGCCGGGGATAACGCGGCCGTTGAAAACGATGTTCACGCCCGCCATCGTGTCGGCGCACGCGCATACGAACGCATCCATCAGATTGATGCGCGAGTCGGTCGAGTCGAAGTTTATCGGCTTCTGTGCACCCGTGAGGATTATCGGCTTGTCCGCGCCCTGCACGAGATAGGATAGCGCCGCCGCGGTGTAGGCCATCGTGTCCGTTCCGTGGGAGATGACGAAGCCGTCGTACTTGCCGTAGTTTGCCTTTATTGCCTTTGCCACTGCGCAGTAATGCGCGGGGGTCATATTCGTGCTGTCAATGCTGAAAAGCGAGATGCACTCAACCTCGCAAAGCTCGGATATCGCGGGCACATAGCGCAGAAGCTGCGCGGGCGTAAGCTCGGGCGCGAGGCCCTCCTTCGTCATTTCGGAGGCTATCGTGCCGCCCGTGCCGAGCATGAGTATCCTTTTCGTAAAAACCGCCTCCCTGCGGGAAGTTATAGATAATAGCATTATAACAATAACCGCCCCCGGTTGCAATCACCGAAGGCGGTTTAGTATGGGTCGATCTGTCAGTTTTTCTTTTGGAGCTTGTGCTTTTTGCCGTCAGGCGTCTGGATATAGGTGTTCTCGAGCACGGCGATCGCGCTCTTGCGCCAGTCCTCGATATATTCCTTGCGGAGAACGTCGCGCTCAGCCGTTTCCTCGGCTGTCAGCTCGCGCTCCTTTGCGAGGCGTGCCAGCTCGTTTATTCTGTCAAGCTTTGTCTGTTCCATTTGTCTTTCCTCACTCTATAGTGCCCAGCTCATCAAGCGTAAGCTCGAAAGCGGGAATAAAATGCTCAAGAAAATATTTGACCTCGGGCAGCGGGCTTGCATCCAGAATGCCCCGGATCTGGCGCTCGGCGGATAGGAACTCATCGTTGCCCGCGCGGCGCTCCTCAATGCACTTTATGTATGCGGAGAGCTTGTCGGCCGCCTTGACGATATCGTGCAGGCGCTCCTGCGTTTCACCCGTCAGCATCGGCTCGAAGGCGCCTCTGAGCTCGGCGGGAAGCGTATCCAGAAGCTTGTCGCAGGCGAGCTTTTCTACCTGCTTGTACGCGTCCATTATCTCGTCGCTGTGGTACTTGATCGGCGTGGGCAGATCGCCCGTCAGTATCTCGGAGCAATCGTGGTAAAGCGCGGCGGCGGC
>DCGN01000125.1:0-498 GCA_002315275.1 Clostridiales bacterium UBA1777 | reverse complement strand
TTTTCGGGGATGGAGTTGCGCATCAGACTCCAGCGGCCGATATAGCGCATTCTCGAGATGTATGCAAAGAAGTTTTCGCTCATGTTATCTCTCCTGTAATTTTATAAGCAATCCCGTACAGCCCGCGTAGACATCGCGCCATGTCGCATCGAAATCGTCCGTGTACCACGGGTCGGCCACGCTCTCGCCCGGTCTGCCGGTATAGTCGAGCAGAAGGGATAGCTTGCCGTCGGGATCTCCTCCGAAGGCGCGGAGCATATTGCGCATATTTGCGCTGTCCATGCCGATGATGAGGTCATACTTATTATAATCATTTCTCGTGATTTGTCGAGCGGTTTTTCCCTTGCAGTCGATCCCGTGCTCGCGAAGCTTGCGCCGTGCGGGCGGATACACGGGATTTCCGAGCTCCTCGGTGCTCGTTGCCGCCGAGGCTATCTCGAACTCCGCCGCACACCCCGCTCGGTTCACTATATCCTTGAATACGAACTCCGCCATCGG
>DCGN01000101.1 GCA_002315275.1 Clostridiales bacterium UBA1777 | reverse complement strand
TGCTCGACTTGCCCGAGCCGGACACCCCCGTGAAGACGACTATCTTCTTTTTTGGTATGTGTATGTCAATACTCTTGAGATTGTTCTGCCGCAGAGCGCGGATGATTATCTCGTCGTTCATTCAAAGCTCCTTATGCGAAATTAAGTATTTTTTTAATTAAAAATAAGCGCATCGATGCTGTATTTGCGATTATAGCGATACTATTTTTTGTTGTCAACACCCAAATCGCATTTTGGATTTCTTAATATTTAGATATAAAAAAGCACCCCCCCGTCCCCGTAGGGACGAACGAGGCCACGCCGAGTGAGTCCGCCGCCTCCCCTTGGATAAGGGAAGGTGCCCAGTGCGCACACCGGGCGGAGAGGTCGAGAGCCACAGACAAGAAGAGAACGGATACACTCATCAGTGCTGCGACACTGGTGAGCGGATCCGCATCCCCCGCCCCCGTAGGGATGAGCGAGGCGAGTCCGCATTCCAATCCGTCGCGCAGCGACACAGAAGTGTACTACGCCTCACTCCTAATTCCTCGTTGCTTAAACCTTCACCTTTGCGACCGCGCGGACGACCTTTTTCGCCACTCCGTCGGGAACTGAGGGGAGATGCCCGTCCTGCGGGAAGTATATTGCGAACGTCCTCTCGCCGAGGGCGATTTTCGTGCCGCTTCCGTCAAACCTATAAAACGCGATGTCGCGCGCATCATCGTACGGCACGGCATCCTCAAGCCCTGCCTTCGGCGCACAGTACTGATACTCGCTGCCCGCGAGAACGCATTGTATGTCGATATACTTCTCGTGCGCCTCAAACCTCGGCTCCGCGCTCTCGGCGGGCTCAAGCTCGAAGATGTTCACGAAGAGGCTGTCACCGTCGAGCTCGTAGTGCCCCGCGGGCTTCGGGGCCTTCACGCACTCGGCAAGAAATGCAAAGGCCTCGGCAAATTTCGGGTGAATGCTCTCATAGGTCTTCCCGTTTTCAAGACTGTCAACTATCATGTTATTTCCTCCTCATTTTAAGATCGTGTATTCAAAGCAGCAGGGGTCGCCGCCGCCGTCGGGCGCGGAGGTGACGATGCGCTCCGTTTTAAGCTTCACGCCGAGCATTATCTCGTAGTGGAATTTGAAATGTTCGGGTGACGGCACGGTCAGCACTCCTTTATAACAATTCTGTGAGGGAATATATCTTCGTGTATTCGGTAGGCACGTCGGATGCGGGGTTCGCGGCGATGAGTATCGGCGTGATGCCGAGTGCCGCCGCCCCCCTGAGGTTCTCGACGCTGTCGTCGATAAAGACGGTGTCCTTCGCCTCAAAGCCGCACTTTGAAAGCGCGTCGAGGTACATGCGGCTGTCGGGCTTGAATACGCCGACGTTGAAGCTGTATGTAAAGGCCGAGAAAAACCCGGAGATGCCGAGATGCTCGAGCTGAGCGTCAATGCTCGGCCAGGTGTCGGATATGACGCCGAGGCCGAGCTCCTTCGCGAGTGCGGACAAAACGGGCCTGATGTCGGGGTAGGGGACGTAGTTTGCCATATTCTCCGCGCGGTCGCGGGAGATATCATAGGCATCCTCTGCAGAGAAGCCGAGGCCGAGCTCATCGGATATCGCGGCGTAGTACTCGCAGAAAACGCGTATCTCGTCGCTCACACCGGAGAGCCTGCCGCTGTGCATGAGAATGTCCATTCCACGCTCCCGGGCGCGGCGTATCTCCGATGCGGTCTTTGCCTTGAGCCTGTCTCCGGCGAGGGTATAAAATCTGTTCGTGAATACCCAGTCACCCGATGCGGGCATATCGAGCGTGTACCCGATATCGAAGAATATGAACTTTTTTCCGTTGAGTACAGCGTGCATGCTTCCGTCCTCCGTGTGAACTGTCGGGAAAATTATAACACGCCGCTCCGCCGATATCAACAAAAAAGGCTCCCGCCGTTGCGGATCGAAGCGCCTCCCGTTGTGGTGAGCTGCCCAACGTTATCAATGACCGGATCGCAGCATATCCGCGCAAAAACGCGGAAAAAGCAAATAATTATTAATTCTTATGCCCGTTTTCACGCGCTTGACTTTGCGCAGAGCCCGTGCTATAGTATAACCACTCTTTGCACTGCACTACGTATATATGCGCAATCTACAGTACAAACTGAGCAGGCGATGGCCTTATTCATAGGGCTGTGGGGCTGGGCCTATTTGGCAGCAGATAAGATGATTCACATCTGCGGGACAGTAGTATGTTCCGGGGGTGTGTTTTTTTATCTCCCGGCTGATGGCGTAAGCTTTATGGAGGTAACTATGAATTCGGAAAAGATCGTTAAGAGGCTGTCGCTGCTCGGCATATTGGGCAACGTCGTCCTGTCCGCTTTCAAGCTGTTTGCGGGCATAATCGGCAAGTCGGGTGCAATGGTGTCCGATGCCGTACACTCCATGTCGGACGTTTTTGCAACGTTTATTGCCTTCCTCGGCGTCAAGCTCTCTCAGAAGGCGGCGGACGAGGATCACCCCTACGGGCATGACAGGTTTGAGTGCATCGCGGCGATAGTGCTCGGCCTGATCCTCGCGGGCACGGGGCTTGCGATAGGCTGGGCAGGCGTGACAAAGATCGCCTCCGGCAGCTACGGAGGAAGCGAGATTCCGACAGTCCTGCCCCTTGCCGCGGCTGTCATTTCGATAGCGGTCAAGGAGGGAATGTACAGATACACGATGCACTACGCGAAGAAGCTCGGCTCAGCCGCGTTTGAGGCTGACGCGTGGCATCACAGATCGGATGCGCTGTCGTCTGTCGGCTCGTTTGCGGGTATTCTGGCGGCAAAGCTCGGCCTGCCGATCATGGATCCGATAGCGAGCGTTGTCATCTGCCTTTTCATCCTCAAGGTGGCGTTTGATATCCTAAGGGATGCCTTCATGCGCATGACGGATACCTCCTGCGGCAAGGAGTACGAGAAAAAGCTGAATTCCTATATAAAAGCGCAGGATGGCGTCATCGGAGTTGACCTTCTTCACACGCGGTATTTCGGAAACAAGATATATATCGACGCGGAGATAAGCGTCGATAAAGACCTCAGCCTTGTCGATGCGCATAAGATCGCCGAGGATGTGCACGACAGTATCGAGAGGAACTTCGCCAACGTCAAGCACGTTATGATCCATATAAACCCCGCGGAATAACCTCCCGGCCTCCCGCCGCAATAGCCGTCTGCGAGGCCGATGCTCCATATAACACACGATCCCCCGGCTGTTCAGCAAACAGCCGGGGGATCTTATCGTATATCGCTTTTCACACTCTGTCGGACTTGATGACCGAGTGCCACACCTCGTCGCAGGTGCCCTGATTGTTGTGCCCTGCTTGACGGAGCGTCCCTTCGTATTTCATGCCCGCCTTATCCATCACTCTGCCGGAGTTGGGGTTGTTCGCATCATGGCACGCGGCTACTCTGCTGAGCCCCACCTCGTCAAACAGAAACGCGATGACGGCCTTCAGCGCCTCGGGCATGATGCCTCTCCCCCAGAATGCGCGGCCGAGGGCGTAGCCCACGTCTGCCGCCTCGGCGGCGCTGTTGAGCCTGACGACGGAGATGTTGCCGATAACGCTTCCCGTGGCTTTTAAGACTATTGCCCAGTTGTAGAAGCCGCCGTCCGAATATTGCGCCGTCCAGTCCTCAAGCACCTTTTTCGACACGTCGGGGCTCGTATGCGTCGGCCAAGTGAGGAATTTCGTCACCTCCGGGTCGGAGGCCCAGTTTGAATACATGTCCTCCGCATCCGCGAGCGTGTATTGCCTCAGTATCAGCCTTTCGGTCTCAAGCGTTCCTGTTCCGATAGATCTCATAGCATTTCTCCCATGCGTGTTTTAAGAAGCTGCCCGAAAATCCAAGCGGGTTTTCGGGCAGTAAAGGGTTATTTCGTTATCTCGCCCGCCTTGAGGAATTATTCCCACTCGCAAACACAAA
>DCGN01000008.1:6136-7862 GCA_002315275.1 Clostridiales bacterium UBA1777 | reverse complement strand
AAAACAACCTGCGGAGGCTCTGATGAAGGAAACCGGCAGAAAAACGAATAACATTATCTTCATCGCGATATTGCTCATCGGGATATTTGCGCGCGTTTATCGCTTCGGATCCGTTCCCGGCGGCATTAATCAGGACGAGGCCTTTGCGGCCTTTGAGGCGCTTTCCATCCTGCGCACCGGGGCGGACAGCTTCGGTTATCGCTTCCCCGTATATCTCACGGCGTGGGGCAGCGGAATGAACGCGCTCGAAAGCTATCTTATGATACCGTTTATTGCGCTGTTCGGGCTTAAAACGTGGGTCATCCGTCTTCCCCAGCTGATAGCCGCAATTCTGACTATTCCGGCAGTATACTCGATAATGCGGAAGGTCACCTCCGAAAAGGGCGCGCTTTTTGCGGTGCTTCTGCTCGCCGTATGTCCGTGGCACGTCATGCTCTCGCGCTGGGGGCTTGAGTCAAATCTTGCGCCCGCGTTTCTGAGCTTTGGGCTTTGTTTCTTCTTTAAAGGGCTTGATGAACGGAAATATCTGCCGCTCTCCGCGCTTTTTTACGGGCTTTCGCTTTACGCGTATGCCACGCTTTGGATCGTTCTGCCCTTTATGCTGCTTGCGCAGGTGATCTATGCGATATATGCAGGCAAGCTCGGCTTCAACGCTGCAAGCGTAAATGCGTTTGCCGTCCTTGCGGTCCTCGCGCTGCCGCTTATTCTGTTCGTCGCCGTGAACTGCGGGCTTATAGGCGAAGTTAAAACGTGGTTTATATCGATCCCGAGGCTTTTATATATGCGCGCAGGAGAGATTTCCTTCGCAAGCATCCCTGAAAACGCGAAGAACCTGTTTGATATTATCGCCTCTCAGTCGGACGGGCTATCATGGAACAACGCGGAAAAATACGGCATCATTTATCCTATATCCATGCCGTTTGCCGTGATCGGGCTCATTTCCGCCGTTGTGAGCGCGATACGCAAAATGAAAGCCCATGCCTGTTCGCATGAGCTTCCGATCCTAATCTGGCTTATATTCGGCATCCTTGTCGGGCTTCTCATCAAGGTGAACATCAACCGCGTGAATCTGCTGTTTATCCCGCTCGTGCTGATGATATCGCTTGGGATTGAGTGTGTCGCATCCGGCATCGGAAAGCGCGGCATGGCCATTTTCGCCGCCGTATATCTGATACTGTTTATCGGCTTTGAGAGCTATTACTTTTCCGATTACGCGGACAGGATAGCGGGCTCCTTCGGAAGCGGGCTTGAGGAAGCGCTCGACGCCGCACCTAAGGATGAAACGGTTTTCGTAAGCTCGTATATATCATATCCGAAAATACTCTTTTATACGGAGTACCCTGTCGAGGAATACGCCGAAACCGTTGAATACACGAACTATCCGAGCGCGTTTCTGAGCGTAAAGCGCTTCGGCAGATTTGAGTTCGTGAGCGGTGTCACCTCGCCTGACGGCGAACACGCCTATATTCTGTCGCGCTACGATGACAGAGCGCCGTTTACCGATGCGGGATACACTATCGAGGTCTTCGGAAATACGTATCTCGCTCTGCCTAAGAAATAAAACTATATCACCCCCGTCAGGCTTAGGATAAGCGCCGCCGCCAACACGGCAGCGAGCATCGGCCAGACGGGGCTTGTTTTTGCCTTTTTCGGCGCGAGGCCGACGCTCTGCGCATATTGCGAAAGTGCCCTTTGCGCCTCGTCGAGAACATCTTCGCTCTCAGAG
>DCGN01000008.1:3012-6055 GCA_002315275.1 Clostridiales bacterium UBA1777 | reverse complement strand
GCACGGCTGTTCACTCCTCTGATTACGTCGCTTGTCGCGGCATCGCTTCTGCCGGCCTTAGGGATAAAGCGAAACAGCACCGACCTTAGATCCGCTCTCATAGGCGCTCCTCTATGCGAAGAGCGAGCACAGTCATATCGTCCTCAACGCCGTACAGCTGTTCCGATTCTTTTACTGCGGCTCTCGCGAGAGTCTTCATATCAACCCATTCCTGAGACATGAGCTCTTTAATCCAGCGGTCATTGCCGTCGGATATCACGCCGTCCGATATGACCATGGCACAGCTGCCCGCCTTGAGCTGCATGCGCACCACATCCGGCGCTCTCCCCTCGCCGATATTCAGCCCGACGGGCAGCTTTTCCCCCTTGATGCGCTTTACCGTCTTACCGCTTTTGACGAAGGACGGTGCAGCGCCGTATTTATAAAAGCACGTCTCTCCCGTGAAGAGATTCACGCATATGAGGTCGACCGTTGCATATCCCCATTCCTCCCCGTCGCGCAGGAGCATGACGGAGTTTAGCATTTTCATTGCAAGCGCCGGGTCAGCGCCCGAGCGGATAAGCTTTTCAAGAATGGCAACAGTCCTCTCGCTGTCCTTTGCGGCACAGTCCCCCGTGCCCATGCCGTCCGACAGGATGATGCAGAGCACGCCGAAGTCCGTTTTAAAGCAGCTGCCCTTGTCCCCGCTCACGGTCTCTCCGCGCTTTTTCATTGCCGCTATGCCGACGGTCACGGCCAACGGTTCAGTTTCAATGAGCTTAAGGCGCGAGGTGCAGTCCGCACTTTCATTTTCGCGGCACACTCTTACTCCAAGCACCTCTCTGAGCTTCAGCAGATAGTCCTGCTGATTTAAAAGCGGCGTGAGATTTCCGCTCTCTATTACGGCGCGAAGCCTACCGCTTCCGTCTCTGAAAACGGACGCATCGGCATCAATATCGAGATTTTTTAGATAACGCATGAGCCGCCTTTCGGCCAGAGGATCTGCGCCGTTAATACTGCCGAGCTCCTGCGACACGCCGCCGAGAAGCTGCGCCATATCCTGAAACTGCCCCCATGCGACTGTCTTATTTTCGCGCAGTCTTACGCGAAGCTGCCTTCTGTAGGCCATAGCCTTGAGCTCCGTGTTTATCGCGCCGACAAGCTTGTCCGAGCTGCAGCACTTGGCTGTGAAGTAGCTCGGGATATCGTCAGAGGAAAGCACTCCGTTTTTTCTCATGGCCTCCGTAGCATCGTTAAGCGCCGAGAGCGTGTCCATATAGTCTGTATTCCAGCAGCGGTTTTTGTTCCTGCACTCCGCACAGACGTTATCCGCCGCGCGGTCGAAAACGGAGGCGATATTTTCATCGTTGCCGTTATCCGTGAGCGATCTTTCAACTGTTTCGTACAGCTCGCTGTATGCTTCGGCAAGGCCGCGTACTCTGCCCGCCGTGAAGCGCCGAAGCCCGGACTCTCCGCTCCCCTTTTCCGCTGCCTGTAGCATCAGCCCGAGATAGCTGAGAAGCTCATTCGGCAGGAGCATGAATATGACCGATGCGGAAAAGGTCTCGAAAAGCGCGCTGAGGTAAATAGAATCATTCCAGTCCATAATGACAGTGAGCGCCATAGACAGCACGAACGACAAGAGAAAGATCACTCTGCCGGGCTTCCCGAAAACGCCCGACAGAAGCCCCGAGAAGGCGTATGCCATCGTGTAAAACGGGCTTGCCGCCAAGGCTGCGTCCATCGCTATGCCCATCACCGTGCCGACGGCCGCGCCCGTGAGCATGCCTCCCTTAAGGGAAGAAGTCATGAGCAGGATAAGCGCCGCCACGCGCCCGACTGACACCGTGCCGAGGACAACGATCCTCGAAAGCGCCATCAGCACGCATGCCGCCGTTATCATCACGGCCGCGCTGTGCTTAAGCTCCGCCGTTACGGAGCTTCTCTCCCCGTGCGAGAGCGCATCCAAGAAGAAATAACAGCCGCCGAAGGCGAGAAACGTCTCGAGGAAGAGCTTTGCTATGATCGGCACAGTATCGGAGGACGAAGCGAAGCTTCCGAGATAGCCCGCAAGGAGCATAACGAGTCCTGCCGCCGTCGGCATAAAAAACGCGCTTCTGCTGATCTTGAGCTCATGGAACACGAACGACACCGTATACACAAGCACGGCCGCCGCGACATAGCGTATCCCCCAGTCAAGCCCGCCCGCGAGATAGCCTATTGCAGCGCCCGCAAGCGCCGAAACGCCCGTGAGACCGCACCCTGCGGATGCAACGAACGCCATACCGAGAGGCGCTCCGGTTTCAAGCACCCTCGAAAAGCTCAGCACGAGCCCGAGAATAAAATACAGCGCGCATCTTGCCGTTATCGCAAATCTTCTGTCGATCACCGTTACGCCCTGTCTGCGCCACGACAAGGCCTCCCTCTTCCTCCGTCTCAGCTCCATAATGCCCTCCTCAGCTGCACAGCAAAGCATCTTCTAACACTTTGCGGATGATATTGCCATTATAGTTTTCCGTATCCACGAAGCGGGTCAATCGCCGCTGTTGAAAAATCATTTATACGGCGGGGAAATAGGCGGGATATCACGCATCGAGGTGCTATGGGCGAAATAACGGCTGTCAATTCCGTACATATCAATGACGAACAGTTTTTTCTTGAAACGGAGGATATTGCGTGATATAATATTTTAGTTAAAATATGATTTTATAGGAGAAGATCAATGAGCTATATAAGGGATATTACACTTGCCCCCTCCGGCGAGATGAAGATAAAATGGGTCGAGCGCAACATGCCCGTTCTGCGCGGCATAGGAGAGGATTTCAAAAAAACGAAGCCTCTCGCAGGGCTAAAGATAGCGCTGTCCGTTCACCTTGAGGCCAAAACGGCCTACCTCTGCCGCGTTATGGAGATGGCAGGCGCAGAGATGTACGTTACGGGGTCTAACCCCCTCTCCACGCAGGACGATGTTGCCGCCGCTCTCGCTTCCGGCGGGATGAACGTTTTCGGCATTCACGGCTGCACGATGGAGGAGTATGAGGATTGCCTCTGCAGGGTTCTTGAG
>DCGN01000008.1:2272-2937 GCA_002315275.1 Clostridiales bacterium UBA1777 | reverse complement strand
ACCAAGTATACCGATCTTATCCCTAACGTAATCGGCGGCTGCGAGGAGACCACTACCGGTATCCACCGCCTTAAAAACATGGCCAACGCAGGCAAGCTCCGCTTCCCGATGGTAATGGTGAACGAGGCGGACTGCAAGCATATGTTTGACAACCGTTACGGCACGGGTCAGTCCGTGTGGGACGGTATTAACCGCACGACGAATCTGATCGTTGCCGGAAAGTATGTTGTCGTTTCCGGCTACGGCTGGTGCGGCAAGGGCGTTTCCATGCGTGCAAAGGGTCTCGGTGCAAAGGTCATCATTACGGAGACAGACCCCGTCCGTGCGCTTGAGGCCGTGATGGACGGCTTCGAGGTCATGCCGATGGCAAAGGCCGCAACGCTCGGCGATATGTTCGTCACCGTTACGGGCTGCAGCGGAATTATCACCGCCGAGCATTTTGAGACAATGAAGGACGGAGCTATCCTCACGAATGCCGGTCATTTTGACGTTGAGGTCGATATGGCAGGGCTTGAGAAGCTCGCCGTTAATAAATACGAGGCAAGGCATAATATTGACGGTTATGTGCTTCCCAACGGGAAGACGCTGTTCACCATCGCCGAGGGCAGACTCGTCAATCTTGCCGCGGGAGACGGTCACCCCGCCGAAATTATGGATATGAGCTT
>DCGN01000008.1:0-2205 GCA_002315275.1 Clostridiales bacterium UBA1777 | reverse complement strand
TATCGCCGTCCCACACGAGATTGACGAAAAGGTTGCCGTTATCAAGCTAAAGGCAATGGGCGTTGAGATTGACACGCTCACTCCCGAGCAGAGAGCATATCTCGGAGAATAATCACACCGGAGACTTATTTTTATGAGTTCGAGTTCAGGAACGCTCTGGACAAAAGATTTTAAAACCTTCATGATATCCACCACGTTCGGTGCGGTGGGCAATATTGCGGGCAGCTTTGCTCTGTCGTTCCTCGTTTTTGAGGAGACGGCTTCCACACTCGCCGCAGCGATAATGGTAGCGCTGAGAGTTATACCCGGCTTTATCGTGCCGATATTTGTCGCTCCGATGATGGACAGACTGCCGAGAAAGCCGTTTCTCGTCGGCTGCGACGCCGTCTCGGCGGTAATATATCTGCTTGCGGGGCTTTGGCTGAGAGCGAATGATTTCGTATATATCTATTACCTGCTTTTCTCCCTGCTTATCGCGACCTTGGGCAGCTTCGACGAGCTGACCTACAATTCCATTCTGCCTAAAATAATCCCTCCCGGCTTCGAGGAAAAGGGCTACTCGATAACCTCGATGCTCTATCCGATGATCGTTGTCGTGATGACGCCGCTTTCCGCGGTGCTTTATAAGACGATCGGAGTTGCAAATATTCTTATTATTCAGGCCTTCCTCTGCGGCGCGGCTTCATTTACGGAAAACCGCATAAGGATACACGAGGAGATCCGCGAGGGAACGGACTTTTCCGTAAAGCAATGGTGGGGCGATATTAAGGAGACCTACCATTACTTCAAGCGTGAAAAGGGTCTCATGGCTATGACGCTGTACTCAAGCACGACGAACGGTATGTACGGCGGCTACGAGTCCGTCCTCGTGGCGTTCTTCTCCACGATGCCGGGGCTTTCCATTACGATGTACAGCTTTTTCACGGTGCTCGAGTGCATCGGCAGAACGATCGGCGGAACGCTCATGTACAAGTGGAACATGCCGCGCGAGAAGAAATACGGCTTCGCGCTATTCGTGTATATGTTCTATGACTCGATGGACGCGATTTTATTGTGGCTGCCCTATCCGCTCATGCTCGTGAACCGCTGCTTCAGCGGTTTTCTCGGCATACAGAGCGGCACTATGCGCTATGCCGCCACGCAGAAATATATTCCCGACTCGATGCGCGCAAGGATAAACGCGTTCCAGTCTATGGTATATCTGGCGTTCAGCGCGGTGCTGTCGCTGATAGTAGGCTATATGGGCGACATTATGGATTACCGCCTTGTTATGACTATATGCGGCATCTGCTGCTTTATCGTATGCCTGTTCACAATAGTGCGCAGGAAAAGCTATGTTGAAAAGATATACATGGCAGAGGTCATGAACGAAAACGCAGTTTAAACAGCAAATATTCTACCCTCGGAGGTGAGTTTAGTTGGATGAGATCAATGAACTGAAGGAACTTGACTACGAAGCTCTGCACGATAAGCACAGCGACGAGCTCATGGAACTTCTCGACAGCAAAAAAATGAAGGAGCTCCAGAAACGCATGGAGGAGCTCAACGAATTCGACGTTGCCGAATTCCTCTCGGAACTGGACGAGCATAGGATGCCCATGGTGTTCCGATTGTTATCCAAAGAAACAGCCGCCGAGGTCTTCGCAAACTTCGAAGCTCCCGAGCAGGAGCAGGTGATCAACTCCATCACGGACTCCGAGCTCGCTTCCATTATCGAAGAGCTGTATGTGGACGACGCCGTCGACATGATGGAGGAGCTTCCCGCAAACATCGTAAAGCGTGTCATGCGCACAGCTACCCCGGCAACGCGAAACCTCATCAATCAATATCTGCACTACCCCGAAAACTCCGCCGGCAGCATAATGACCTCGGAGTATGTCGATCTGAAAAAATACATGAACGTTCGCGAGTCCATCGCGCGCATCCGCCGCATCGGCGAGGACAAGGAGACGATATACGTCTGCTTCGTTATCTCGGCCGACAGAAAGCTCGAGGGTATCGTAACCGTCAAGGATCTGCTTTTGAATGACGATGACGAGATAATAGAAAATCTGATGGACAGAAACGTAGTTTTCGCCACTACAACGGAAGACCAGGAGAGCGTTTCCGAGAAGTTCTCTGACTACGACCTGATGGCTCTCCCCGTAGTCGATCTCGAAGGCCGCCTTGTCGGAATCGTTACCGTTGACGACGTCATCGACGTCA
>DCGN01000066.1:1119-9583 GCA_002315275.1 Clostridiales bacterium UBA1777 | reverse complement strand
GGCAGAATGCCGTATCTGCGCCGTACAATGGGATTCACGGTTGAAAATATAGTTGAATGTGCCAAAAAGGCTATAAGCATTAAGTAAAGGAGTAACGACAATGAAAATAGCAATCGGAAGCGATAAATCGGGTTTTTCCGCAAAGGAAGCTATAAAAGCTTATCTGACCGAGGCGGGCGCGGATTATGAGGATCTCGGCACGCTTGAGCTTGACAAGGTTCACCCCTATTATCAGGTGGCATCCGAGGTCGCACCCAAGGTTCAGAGCGGCGAGTTTGACAGAGCCGTGCTCATTTGCGGCACGGGCGCCGGCATGAGTGTTGTCGCAAACAAGTACAAGGGCGTTTATGCCGTTGCATGCGAGGGCGTATACTCCGCAAAAATGGCCCGCGCGATAAACAACGCCAACATACTCTGCATGGGCGGATGGATAGTCGGACCAGAGATGGCCGTGGAAATGACTAAGACCTTCCTTGCTACCGAGTGGTGTCAGGATCTTGAGGATTGGCGTGCAGAGAATATGCACAAATTCGCAAAGCAGGTCAGCGCTATTGAGGACAGCATATATGACTGATTTTACCTATTATCAGCCCGTAAAAATATATTTCGGCTGCGGAAGGTTCAAAGAGCTCGAAGGTGTTCTCCGAGAGCTGGGGCTGAAGAAATGCGTCGTTGTCTGCGGAAAACACTTTGCTCCGGAAGCGAAGAGGCTTGCGGAGAATATAGATGCGGTATGCGCATATTATGGCGAGGTCGAGCAGAATCCTCAGCTTTCGGGCATTATTGAGACAGCAAGGCTCGCAAAGGAGAATAATGCGGACGCCGTGATCGGCATAGGAGGCGGCAGCTCCATAGATACCGCAAAATTTGCAGCCGCAATTGCAAAGGGCAATGACGAAGCTCTGAGCTATTACCGGGGCACGGTGCCCTTCCCGAAGGAGCGCCTTGCCATAATTGCCGTTCCTACGACAGCGGGAACGGGCAGCGAGGTAACTCAGGTATCCGTTGTAAGCAACGGGACGGAGAAGCGCACTATCAACAACCCCGTTTTCATGCCGACCGCTGCGATCGTTGACCCGGAGCTGAGTGCTTCCGTTCCTCCCCGCACAACGATGAACACCGGTCTTGACGCTATGGCTCATGCGCTGGAGGGATACTGGAGCCGCAATCACCAGCCGATATCCGATCTTATGGCAATAGAGTCCGTGCGCCTGATCCTCGAAAACCTTGAAAAAGCATTTGCAGACGGCAGCAATATGGATGCAAGAAGCGGCATGGCATACGCAGCTCTTCTGGGCGGTCTGTCCTTTGCTCTGCCTAAGACAGCCGCAAGCCATGCCTGCTCATATCCCCTCTCCGAGGACTATCATCTCCCCCACGGCGAGGCGTGCGCTTTCACGCTTGACTCTCTCGTGAAAATAAACGCCGATGACCGGCTTGAGTATCTGTGCCGCCGCGTGGGTCTTTCCGGAACAGACGAGCTCGCAGAGAAAATTGCAGAGCTGAAAAAGCTCGCCGGACTGCGCAGCCGGCTTTCACAGCTTGGCGATGTCGATATGGACAAGCTCGTACACGACTGCGCCGTGCACCCGCTTATGAACAACAACCCGGTAAAGCTTGATGAGAATACGCTTAGGGAGATGTTTGAAGCACTGAGATGAACGGCAAAATAAAAGGCGTCGGCATGATCTCCGGTATGGTGATAAGCTGGTCGCTGTACTATACGTTTTCAAAAATTGCCGTGGATATGACCGGCTCGGCTTATCTTGCGGGCTTTTTGCTTCGGGTATGTGCACTGTTATTTCTGACAGTACAGCTTGCGGTTGACGGAGCACTGAAGGATCTGTTCAGGCACGGAAAGACCACTCTCGTTCTTGCTGCGATCGGTGTTTTCGGGTTTCTTCTTGATCTCTTCGCAAATCTCGGCTATGCAGGCGGCTCGCTCAGCACGGGCACTGCCCTGCTGAAGACCGATGTGCTGATGGTCAATCTGGCAACGGTTATCATTTATCGGAAAAAGCTTTCGGTATCCGATTGGACGGGTACATTTCTGATGCTTGCCGGTGTGCTTATTGTGCTTGGAGTGGACTTCAAAAGCATGAGCATCAACCCCACCGATCTGTTTTTCCTTTTAAGCGCCGCCTGTGTCACCGCGAACGCCTTTATTATCAAGGTCGTTCAGGAAAAAAATCATGTGGACTCAGACACGATTTCGTATTACAATAACGGCATAGTTCTTATTCTTTTTGCCGCTTCTGCGTTTGCTTCGGGCGATATGAGTGCCGAGGCGCTTTCCTCCCTCCCGACAGGCATTCTGTGGCTTGCCCTTGCGGGCGGCCTTGCTCAGACCGGCATATACTTCTTCTATTACAGAAACCTCAGAATGCATGAGGTGTGGATAGTGAAGCTTACTCTTCTGTTTATGCCCGTAATAAGCTGCTTTATCGGCGTTGCGTTTCTGAACGAGAGCCTCACTGCGAAAAAGGTCA
This sequence comes from Clostridiales bacterium UBA1777, assembly GCA_002315275.1. Lineage (GTDB taxonomy): Bacteria > Bacillota > Clostridia > Oscillospirales > Oscillospiraceae > Limivicinus. The sequence goes on along the minus strand of DCGN01000066.1, from coordinate 7,094 downwards.
TCGGGATACTTGTCGTTCTCGCAGGTGCTGCGGTCACGCTTGTAAGTCAGAAAAAGAAAGTATAAGAATGCAAATCTTCCCGAACGGAGAGATGACACATGATCATTGAAGGCGACAATATGATGGGCGTAAAGCGGACAAACAGAAGCGCCGCTTTGAGGGTCCTCAATGAGCAGGGCAACATGTCCCGCAAACGGCTGGCCGAATGCATCAAGCTTACTCCCGCAGCGATCACAAAGATAGTAGGCGAGCTGATAGAGGAAAATATCATTTTTGAGGGAAAGCCGGTTTCCAGCGGCGGAGCGGGCAGACGCGAGATCATGATGGGAATAAACCCAAAGGCCAGATGCGCTTTGGGCATACACATCAATCTGCGTATGGCCATCGTTTCCGCAGTCTGGCTTGACGGAGCTGTCATCTTTTCCGAAAAAGTTCAGCTTCCGAGTTTTGCCGATGCAGATGAAACGGTCACAACGCTTTCGGAGAAGCTGAACGAGCTTGTGAAAAAGAACAAGCTGAAAAAAGAACAGATCCTCGGTCTCGGCCTTGCCATACGCGGCATAACCCTGAACGATCAGCGCATAGCTGCAGACAGCTACGGCGCGATAAACAGGAAGAACTATCCCATAGCGGACAGATTTGAGGCTGCCACCGGCTATAAGGTGGTAATGGCTAACAACGTGAGAGCCCTGTTTTCGGCTCAGGTGTTTCTTTCCAAGGAGAGCAGCATCCGTTCGCAGTTCTTCCTCCGATGCGAGTACGGCATAGGAGGGGCGATGTCCGTTAACGGGAAAATATGGCACGGTGAAACAGACCGCTGCTCTGAAATCGGTCATATTCCCGTGATCAGAAGAGGCGGCAAGCCGTGTCACTGCGGAAAAAGCGGCTGTCTTGAAACGATAGCCTCCCCCATGGCGATACTTGAAGATGCCCGGGCCGTCCTCTCTGAGGATAAAACCCCGGTGCTTTGGCTCGTGGCGGAAAAAAACGGCGGAGAGATAACTCTTGAGGATGTGCTGGAAGCCGCACGCAACGGAGATGCCGGCGCCTCCGAAATTCTCGACAGAGCCGTGTCTCATATTGCATATGCGCTGAAAAGCGTTATTTATATCACGGATCCTTCAAAAATCGTTCTTTACGGCAAGGTCTTTGAAAATTCCTATTACCTCACGCGTCTCCGAAGCGAGCTGGCTGAGGGGGTAGATTCCGAGCACAATATAGAAATAGAAAAAAGCCGGTATAACCAGCAGCTTGAGGAAAAAGCCGCGGGCCTTCTTATGGTGGAGTATTTCCTTGAGCAGGGCGGGATGATTTGAAAATACCGGCAGCACGGAGGGAAAAATGAAAAAATTTCAGGCTGTATATGTTCCCGTGGGCGTGCCCACGTTTCATCTTGAGAGTGCGCAGAAAATGTATGACGGCTCATGCGCTCTTCTCAGAAAAACAGACAAGGATTTTGTCTGCCCCGATGAAATGCTGCTGAGCATAGATGCTCTGCGCTCATATCTTGACGGTGTTGAGCCGGATATGATAGTTTTCCAGAATCTCACGTTTGCAAATGCGGCATATATGGGTGAGGTGCTGCGGAAATTCAATTGCCCGATACTCCTGTGGACGCTGAGAGAGCCCGTCATTGACGGTACCCGTCTGCGCCTTAACTCACTGACCGGCGCATATTCCGCAGCAAACACGATGCGTTCCTTCGGTGTTGAGAACTTCGGGTATGTATTCGGTGCTCCCGATGAGGACGAGGTAGTAAAAACCGTCGCGGATTTTGTTGCTGCCGCGAGGATAAAGTTCGGTCTCCGCAGCCTCAAAATGGCCGCTGTCGGCCATACTCCCACCGGCTTCGGCTTCGGCAGAGCTCTGGACAGCGAGCTTATGAGTGCTTTCGGTGTGGAGCTTGAGGCGATAGAGGCGCGGGAGCTTATCAACAATGCCAAGGGCTTTTCCGATGAGGAGTGCGCGGCTTTCCTTGAAAAATCCCGCTGTGCAATGTGCGGACTTGAAAAGACCCCGTCAAAAAATCTGCTCGACTACGCGAGACTGTATAAGGCGTATTCGGACTATGTCGAAAAAAACGGCATCGGTGCGCTTGCTTCCCGCTGCTGGCCGGATTTCTTCACCGCCTTCGGCACACCGGTGTGCTCCGTTTTGTCCATGCTTAACGATGACGGTATAGCCTCTGCCTGCGAAGCGGATATTTACGGCGCGCTTTCCATGTGGATAGGAATGAAGCTCAGCGGAGCTCCTGTATTTTTCGGCGATCCCGTGTCGCTTGACGAGAAGGAAAACACGATCACCTACTGGCACTGCGGTGCTGCGGCCTGCTCTCTCGCGAGGAAGGATACGGGAGCGACCGTGGGTGTTCATCCCAACCGCAAGATAGGCCCCGCCATGGATTTCGGCTGTGAAGCATTTGAAAACGCGACTGTTTTCAGAGTCGGCAGAGAGTCCGACGGTACATTCCGTTTCTTCATAATGGAGGGCAAAGCGCTCGACAAGCCCAAGCAGTTTATCGGTACCTCTATCGTTGTGGAATGTGAGAATGATTGCCGCGCAATAGTTGAGGACAGCGTGAAAGACGGTTTCGAGCCGCACTTTGCCGTTATAAAGGGTCATTTCGGCAATACTCTTGAAATGCTGGCCGATATGTTCGGCTTTGAGGTATACAGATATTAAGATAAAAAGGACAACGGCTGCTTTCCCCCGCTGTCCTTTTTGATCCTTACTGACAGCAGTGCTTGAGGTGAAGCTATGAACACGATACATCTGACAACAAAATGCGGAGACGTGATAGGGCGCGATGCTCCCGACGGTTGGATATTTGAGGGTATACCGTATGCATATGCAGAGCGGTTTGAGTACCCCGTTGCGGTAACGGATTTCGGCGGAAGCTTTGATGCCACAAAAAAGCCTTTGGAATTTCCGCAGGACAATACGTATATCGATGATTCAAAGCGTTTTTATACCCGTGAGTTTCGTCGCGGTGAGTCCTTCGAGTATGCGGAAAGTCCGCTTACTTTGAACATAATCACGCCGAAGGAGCCAAAGAGCTGCCCCGTATTGATTTTTATTCACGGCGGAGGCTTTCACACGGGAAAGCAGAGCGAGCACCCGGCCGGAACCTGCTTTGAGTATGCCAAGCGCGGCGTGATACTGGTGTCCGTTTCCTACCGTCTGAACGTCTTTGCGCTTTACCGCTGCGGCAATTATTATCTCTATGATCAGCTTTGTGCGATAAAATGGATAAAGGACAACATTTCAGACTATGGCGGAGATGCGGAAAACCTGAGCCTTATCGGTCAGTCGGCCGGCGCAATGAGCATTTTTCAGCTAATGTACACCGATGCATTAGCAGGCAGTATCAAGCGGGCAATTATGATGAGCGGAGCAGGCTTTCTTCCCTCTCTCCTGGCCGGATACACCAAAGACAAATCGGATGCCTTTTGGGACAGAATTATGCACGCCGCAGGCTGTGAAAACGACGAGCAATTGAAGGCTGTATCGACCGAGACGCTATGGAGAGCATGGTGGGATGAAGCCTCAAAGCCCGGTAATTTCCGGTATATCCAGCCGGGTATAGACGGTAAAATGATTCCGGGGCTGCCCTCGGAAATAAAAAAGAAAGGCAGCCTTCTGGATATTCCGCTGATGATCGGCGTAACCTCGCAGGATATGATCTTCCCGCTGCTGGTCTTTAACAAAGCAAAAAGCTTTGCGCTATGGTCATGCAGAAGAAAGCGAAAAAAAGTTTTTCTGTATTTCTTTGACCGTGTGCTGCCGGGAAACCTCTATAAAGCCTATCATTCCTCAGATCTTTGGTATATGTTCGGAAACATGGATAAGTGCTGGAGAGCTTTCGGCGAGGACGATCATGCGTTGAGAGATCTGATGATAGACAGCGTCGTGAGGTTTATAAGGGAGGATGACCCCGGCTGGTGCGCCTTCACTTCAGCAGAGAGAAAACTGAGGTATTTTAACACCCACGGCGATGAATATGTCAGGCCAAGAGACTGCCTCGGCACACTGCTTCGAAATTCTTTTATTGAACGCGGCCCATACTGAATAAAAAACGGAGGAAATTATGGAAAACAGTTACATCAGCCGTACCAGCGGAATAAAAGGAAAGGACAAGCTCGGCTATGCAATGGGCGATTTCGGCTCATGCCTGCTGTTCGGCCTTGTCCAGTCAATTTTGCAGAAATATTATACCGATGTTCTGCAGCTCAGCATCGTCAGCATTATGACCATGATGGTCATTGCCCGCGTATGGGACGCGATAAACGATCCGATCTGGGGCAGCATAATAGACAGAGCTCCTCTCCATCCGGACGGACGGTATCGCCATTGGATAAAGGTGTTTGCAGTACCCGTAGCCATTTCTGCGGTACTAATGTTTGTGAAGATACCCGGTCTTTCGCAGAACGGTTATCTAATCTATGCCTATGCCTCCTACATTCTCTTCGGCATGCTGTATACCTGCATCAACATTCCGTACGGCTCACTTGCGCAGGTGATCACCTCGGATGACAGGGAGCGTGCATCTCTGTCGGTCTTCCGTTCGGTCGGCTCCACGTTTGGGGCAATGCCCGCAATGGTCCTGATAAGCTTCTGCTATGTCACTGTTGGCGGAGAGCGTCATATGAGCGGAGAAAAAACGCTTGTCGGCAGCGTCATAATAGCGGTCTTTGCAATAATTGCATTCTATCTGACATATCGTTTTACAAAAGAGCGCGTGGAGACAAAGCCCTCACCGAAGAGCCGCTCCGAAAAGGCGATTTCTGTTGTGTTCAAGCTTTTCAAGAGCCGCCCATATGTCGCGGTCTGCGTTGCGAGCATGCTTTTCCTTGCTGCACAGATGTTTGCTCAGGCTTATAACTCATATCTGTTTGACTACTACTTTGAGGCTCCCGGACTTACCATGCTGCCCACAGTCTGCCAGTATCTTCCCGTTGCGGTCATAATGCTCTTTGCCGGACGCATCAGCAACAAGCTCGGCAGGCGCGAGGTCTGCTCTTACGGAATGCTCTTCGCAGGTGCGTGCTATCTGCTGCTGTATGTTCTCGGAGTCAAGAGCGTTTGGGCATTTCTTGCCGTGTGCCTTGCTTCCGGTATCGGAACTGCGTTTATGTTCCTGCTGCTCTGGTCGCTTGCGACAGATGCAATTGATTATAATGAGGTCAGGCTCGGAATACACGACGAGGCGACCTCCTATGCCTGCTATACATTTATGCGGAAGCTGGGTCAGACCGTCGAGGCCGTACTTGTAAACGCCTCCCTTATCCGCATAGGCTATACCGACAATGTCCTCAATACAGCCAACATTAATGCTGCGACATTAAAAAGAATGTATTCCGACTCCGTGCTTATCCCGGCAATTCTTTTCCTGACAGCATTTGTGTTCCTTAAATTCGTTAATCCTTTGGGCAAGAAGGAGATAGAGCAGCTCAGGCTTGACAAGGAAGAAATGTATAGGTCACGAGCCGCAGCAGAATGAGCCGGGTCTCCCTTTGAAGAGGATTACTGTCAAGAAGCGCTGTGACGGTCTCGGCATTACTCTCGGAGAGTTCTTCTCCTCTCCTGAGTTTGACACAACCTTGAGCAAGAAATCAAATAACAGGGGCGCAAATTCGCGTCCCTCTTTTCATATCAGCTGCGTATGCCCCTCTATTGCCCTCNNCTGTCAAGAAGCGCTGTGACGGTCTTGTTATCTTCCTCGGCGTTTTTTATCGGATAGGCTTTATGTGCTTTTTAGATTGACACATTCGCCGCCGCTTCAATAACATCTGAGCATTATTAAACCAAGGCTCAGTATGATTCCATGATTCAGCAGCTTGCGCCGNNCCTCTATTGCCCTCTCTATGCGCTCCGGCTCGATGCCGATGTATCTCTCGTTGGGGCTGCCGGTTACAAAAAACAGTCAAGCACGGTTGACGACGACCGCTTTGGGTGCGAGGCTGTCAGTTTCCATC
>DCGN01000066.1:922-1107 GCA_002315275.1 Clostridiales bacterium UBA1777 | reverse complement strand
TGAAAATCCGCCAACATTTCGCCGACAAATATTCTAAATCAGCCAAAATCAACCGGGAGCAAACAACACGAGGGCGTGTAAAAAACACCGGAGTTTCAGCGCTTTTTCTGAAGCTCCGGTATTGAATAATATGAACAGATGCTCAATAAAAATCATAGGCTGATCTTGGTAAGGATGAGGTCACC
>DCGN01000066.1:549-861 GCA_002315275.1 Clostridiales bacterium UBA1777 | reverse complement strand
TAGCGGATGGGGCTTTTTGTTATGCTTTTTGGCGAATAAACGACAAAAACGTTTAATTTAAATATAAACGGTTCTCAAAAATCAGAATTATTAAATGCTTAAATCGAGAATAATGAAGCATATTTAGAAGCAAAATAAACATTGAAGACAACATCGACTAAATAAAAAGTATTGAGCAAAGTATTGAGCAGACTTTTTTACCGCAAAAAAACGGGAAATATCGCAACAAAGAGCGGGCAGCTTTTGATAGGTTGCCCGCTCTTTCGTATCATTGCTCTGCTGCCGAAAAGCTATACAATTGCTAAACTTTTG
>DCGN01000066.1:272-524 GCA_002315275.1 Clostridiales bacterium UBA1777 | reverse complement strand
AGTGTAGTACAATACAATTTGTAAAAAGTACGAGGAGGGATATCATGGACAAACCTGTTTTGACTATAACGCCCAAAAAATATTCCGGAGAATCAACCGTTACATCTCTGAGGATCAACAAGCAGCTTCTTGCCGATATTGACGAGCTCGCATTAAAGACCGGAAGAACCCGCAACGAGCTTATCGGCACAGGGCTTGAATTTGCCCTTGAGCACATCGAAGTTATCGACAAATAAAAGGAGAGAAAACTAT
>DCGN01000066.1:0-228 GCA_002315275.1 Clostridiales bacterium UBA1777 | reverse complement strand
ATGGAGATATCCGCCGATAAGGCCGTTTGAAGCTGCAAGCTCGTGAAGAATCGACGATAAGCTCGATATGAGACGTAAACCTGTTTCGCAATTTTGAAAAAATGTTGATTTTGCGAAACTGATGGGGCATAATATACTTGAGGTGATTTAATATGCGGCTGATTGAACGCAATTTCTATTTAGACAAGCTGAAGGATGTCATGGGAACACCGGATATAAAAGTAATTA
>DCGN01000093.1:2601-8476 GCA_002315275.1 Clostridiales bacterium UBA1777 | reverse complement strand
GCGCGCGTTTATCGCTTCGGATCCGAAGCGATAAACGCGCGCAAATATCCCGATGAGCAATATCGCGATGAAGATAATGTTATTCGTTTTTCTGCCGGTTTCCTTCATCAGAGCCTCCGCAGGTTGTTTTTCATTATTATATTCCCGTTCGTGCCTGTGCGCAATACTTGTTATCGCGTATACCTCTTTGCATACGCCTTCAAATGCTCAGACCTAACCGATACAAAGCCTGCCTGCCGCGAACTGCCTTCTCGGCACACGGGGGATTGCTTTTTTGCCCGTGTGTGTTATTATTTACGGTAAAGAAACGGAGTGAAGCATATGGCCGAAAAAAGCATTATCCGGCGCATTAGGGACAAATGCGCCGAAAACAAGCGCATTGCCGCCGAAAAAGCCTCATGGACGGCGAACAGACCGATCAATTCGGATCTTATGCAGTTTTCGACCGTGCTGAACGACTGGTCGAATGACAAAGGAGATAAAGATGACTGAAAAGCTTTATTATAAAGACTCTCATATGGCCGAATTCAAGGCGACCGTTCTATCCTGCGAGAAGGAGAAGGACTGCTTTGTCATCACGCTTGACAGAACTGCATTTTTCCCCGAGGGCGGCGGACAGAGCGCGGATACCGGCATTATCGGCATAGCAAGAGTGCTCGACGTCAGAGAGAAAAACGGCGAGATCCTGCATTATACGGACAGACCGCTCCCCGTCGGCGCTGAATTTGAGGCCGCGATAGACAGGGAACAGCGCCTACGCAGAATGCAGAATCATTCGGGAGAGCATATTGTCTCGGGCCTTGTGAATGCGACCTTCGGTTTTGATAATGTCGGCTTCCATATGGGCAGGGAGTGCATGACTATCGACTTCAGCGGGGAGCTGTCATGGGAAGAATTGCAGGATATCGAGAAGAGAGCAAACGAGGTCGTCAGAAGCAACATCGAGATAAAAACCTTCTTCCCCGAAAGCGAAGAGCTTTCCGCCATGCACTACAGAAGCAAGCTTGACCTTACGGAGAATGTCCGCATAGTCGAGATAGAGGGAATAGACAAATGTGCCTGCTGTGCGCCTCACGTCAGCAGAACGGGCGAGATAGGGCTTATCAAGCTGCTCTCCGTTCAGCGCCACAGAGGAGGCGTCCGCGTTGAGCTCGTGTGCGGCATGGATGCGCTTGACACCGTGAGAGTCATGCAGGAGAACGTAACTGGCGTTTCCAATATCCTCAGCGTAAAGCGCCATGAGACGGCGTGCGCCGTAGATAGGCTCCTTGCAGATCAGCAGAGGTACAAGGAGAGGCTTGCCGGGCTCAGCCTCGGGCTTGCAAAGCGCATTGCGGACAGCTATGGCAGCGCCGAGAACATCTGCGTTTTTGATAATATACTTGATGAGACGGCACGCAGAGAGCTCGTGAACATGCTGGTCGAAAAATGCTCGGGCATGGCGGCGGTCTTTTCGGGCGATGACGAAAACGGATATACCTATATAATAGGCAGCAGGAGCATTGATCTGCGCGCCGCGGCAAGAGATATAAACACCGCGATAAACGGCAGGGGAGGCGGAAAGACGCCGATGATAACAGGCAGAGCGGGTGCCTCAAGAGAGACGATAGAGAAGTTCTTCGGATAAAATAAGAGGACACCGGATGTTTCCGATGTCCTTTTCAATATCAGTGCTTCGCCTCAGCGTGTAACAGAATTAATAGAATAAAACTAAAATGAGTGAATGTTGAAAAATCGTGAGTTATGTGTTATTATCTGAAAAGATAATCATGTGCGCGGAGGACGCTGAATGGAATATATAATGCTTGCTGTTTTTGCTGTCAGCTCGGTGATACACCTTTATGCAAGCCTAAAATCGAATATTAAGCTTCGCGCTCAGTCAAAGGCGTTTATTCTTGCCGCCTTGTGCGGATGGTATGTTTTCGCATCGGCTTCCCCCTCGTGGTTGGTAATTGCGGCGCTTCTGTTCAGCTGGCTCGGGGATGTGCTTCTGATCCCTAAGGGAATTAAGTGGTTCGCTGCGGGCGGCGTAGCTTTTGTTATCTCGCATGTGAGCTTTGTCGTTGCGTACTGTCAGAATATTTCCTTCGCGGGGCTCCCGATAGCCGCCGTGATCGCAGCGGCTGCCGTTTATCTCGCGGCATCGCTGCTCGTTTTCAAGGGACTGAAGGGCAGCCTCCCGAAGGCACTGTTTTTCCCCATGTTCGGTTATCTGCTTCTTAACGGCACGATGAACTGCTTCGCGCTGTTTCAGCTGCTTTCGCTGAAAAACGCGGCAGGTCTTATCGTCTATATCGGAGCAACGCTGTTCTTTGCCTCCGATTCGCTGCTGTTCTATGTCCGCTTCAAGAAAAACACAAGGATCAAAAATCATTTCCCCGTTATGCTTACTTATATTATCGGCGAATTTCTGATAACTCTCGGCCTCATGCTTATCGCCGCATAACTCATTTTAAAGGAGAATATCAATGGCTAAGTTATTGTTAGGAAAAGAAGTAAACGCATCTCTTATTGAAGATCTGTCAAAGAGAACGGAGGCTCTCAGGGCAAAGGGTATCGTGCCCAGACTCGCAATTATCAGATGCGGCGAGAAGCCGTCCGACCTGAGCTATGAAAAGGGCGCCGAAACGAAGGCCGCCTCTGCGGGCGTTGAGATAGTTAAATTCGTGCTCCCAGAGGACGTTTCCGCAGAAGAGCTCAAGGCGACGGTTGAAAAAATCAATAACGACAGCGGCATACACGGCTGTCTTATGTTCCGTCCGCTCCCCGAGCAGCTTAAGCCCTATCAGGAGGAGATATGCTCAATGGTCGCTCCCGAGAAGGACGTTGACGGTATGACGGATGCTTCCGCCGCGTCGCTTCTTTTAGGCAGAAAGCGAGGCTTTGCTCCCTGCACGGCTGAGGCCTGCATGGAGATACTTCGCCACTATGATGTCGATCTGACCGGAAGCAACGTCACGGTCATCGGCAGATCTCAGGTAGTCGGCAAGCCCGTGGCTCTTCTGCTCACCGCCGCAAATGCGACCGTTACGCTCTGCCACACGAAGACAGCCGATCTCGTTGAGCACGCAAAGAACGCCGATATCATCATCTCTGCCGCAGGCTCGCTCGGAAGCCTCACAGAGGAATTCGTCTCGACCGGGCAGGTTGTTATCGATGTATCGATGAACTGGGATAAGGACAAGCTAAATGCCAAGGGCGGAAAGGGTGCGATGGCAGGAGATGCGGTGTTTGAAGCCGTTGAGCCGATAGTCGGAGCGATAACGCCCGTGCCCGGCGGAGTCGGCGCGGTAACCTCCACAATGCTCATCAAGCACACCGTTGAGGCCGCAGAAAGAGCGTAAAGCACAGATAAAAAAAGACCTGAGAGACATTTGAAAGCTCTCAGGTCTTTTCACATCTATATCACTTTGCGCCGGGTTTGCCGAGCATGCGGAACATGTTCTTCTTGTACGCCTCAACGCCGGGCTGGTCAAAGGGATTTACGCCGGATATATATCCGGAGATTCCGCAGGCAAGCTCGAAGAAGCAAACGAGCTGCGCGAAGCCGACCTCGTCTCTGGAGGGAACCTCGATCACGATGTTTGGCACGCCGCCGGAGATGTGTGCTTCCTTGACGGCGTCGGCCGCAACGGAGCAGATCTCGCCGAGATCTCTGTCGGCAACGTAGTTAAGCCCGTCTGCGTTGTCGGGGTCGAACGGAACGGTGAAGCTGCTTCTGCTTTTTGCAAAGCGTACAACGGACTCCATAAGGAAGCGCGGGCCTGCCTGAATGTACTGCCCCATGGAATGCAGGTCGGCGGTAAACTCAACAGAGGCGGGGAATATGCCTATGCCGTCCTTGCCCTCGCTCTCGCCGTAAAGCTGTTTCCACCACTCAGCCATAAATCTGAAGCTGGGCTCGTAGCAGGCGAGGATCTCTGTGCCGTAGCCCTTCTTATAGAGAAGCTGGCGCGCCGCGGCATAACGCATTGCGGGATTTGCGGAGGAACGCTCCGAAAGCGCCTTGAACGTATCAACAGCGGTGTCAATCACCTTGCGGACGTCGATTCCCGCAACCGCCATCGGCAGAAGGCCGACTGCGGAGAAAACGCTGTATCGGCCGCCGACGTCATCAGGAACAACGAATGTGGGCCAGCCGTTTGCATCGGCAAGAGACTTGAGAACACCGCGGTGCGCATCCGTGGTGGCGAATATATGCCTGTCGGCATCCTTGCCGTATTTCTCGGCGAGGAGCTTGCGGAAGATTCTGAAGGTGACAGCGGGCTCAAGCGTTGTGCCGGACTTGGAGATAACGTTCACGTCAAAATCAACATCGCCGAGGCGCTCGAGAAGATCGTTCAGATAATCGGGGGAGAGACCGTTGCCTGCAAAAAAGACCTGGGGATCATCCTTCTTGGGAATGGGGCGGAGAAGCTCTATAGCGCCTCTTGCGCCGAGGTAAGACCCGCCTATGCCGATAACAACAAGCGCCTTGGAGCGGCTGCGTATAAGCTCGGCAGTTTTGATGACGGCTTCAAGCTCGTCGTCCTTTATTTTCTGAGGGAGGTCGACCCAACCCGTAAAATCAAAACCGGCGCCGGTCTTGTTGATAACTGTATCGTATGCCTTCTCTGCTGCGGCAAAATCGGGAGCTTCGTTTCCGAAAAACTGCTCTGCGCCGGAATAGTCAACTTTTATCATCAGATTTATATCCTCCGTTTGCTTTATTTGCATTTTGATTATACACCACAAAGCCCCATTTGCAATACTGTAAGAATAAACTAATTTGAAATTAAATACCCAATATGTTTCCTGTGAGGTATTTCAGCTTTCCGAAAAAGCCAATCTCCTCAACGCTTTCCGTTGCGGCAAGGTCGACCGACGCATACTTTTCCCCGTTGATCGTCACCTCTATCTCTCCGAGCTTATCTCCGGCTGTGATCGGCGCCGATATCGTCTCTGGAAGCACGATGCTGTACTCGGGAGCTCCGATGCCATTTCGTATGAGCACCTGCGTATCCCCGACAGGGGATACGGCAACGCCGGCGCTCCTTCCGTATTCCACGTTGACCTCCGGCAGAGGCTCATCGGGTACGAGCGAACAGAGCGTATAATTTGCGAAGGCGTAATTCAGAAGCGCCTTGGCGTCGGCGTTTCTGCTGTCGGAGCTATCGCCGTGCATGATGACTGCGATGTACTCTACTCCGTCTCTCTCGGCTGTTGCGGACAGACAGTACATTGCGCTCGAGGTGTAGCCTGTTTTGAGCCCCGTACAGCCCTTGTACCAATATACGAGCTTGTTCGTGTTGCTCAGCTGAAATTCGCCGTTTCTGACGGAGTCCATCCATATTGTCGTATAGTCTTTTATAAATTCGTGCTTCATAAGCTCGCGGCTCACTATTGCGAGGTCGCGTGCGGAGGTGTAGTGATCGCTGTCCTCAAACAGCCCCGTACAATTTGTGAAATGCGTATTCGTAAGCCCGAGCTCTGCTGCTTTTTCATTCATCTTCTCGACGAAAAGCTCCTCCGAGCCCGCAATATGCTCCGCCATAGCGACTGCGCAGTCGTTGGCCGAAACCACGGCGATGCACTTGAGCATATCGCTTACCGTCATAAGCTCGCCCTCCTCGAGATATACGCAGCTTCCGCCGAAGGATGCCGCGCGTGCGCTTACTGTTACCGTGTCCGAAAGAGCTGTCCGCCCGCTGTCTATTGCCTCTGCAATGAGAAGCATGGTCATCACCTTTGTCACGCTCGCGGGAGGGAGCGCTTCATCGGCGTTCTTCTCATACAGCACCTGACCCGTGCTCTTCTCCGTAAGTATCGCGGACGGCGCGGAGACGGGGATATCGCCGTCCCGCAGTATATCCGGGCTCTCGGCAAAAGCACAGGG
>DCGN01000093.1:1284-2534 GCA_002315275.1 Clostridiales bacterium UBA1777 | reverse complement strand
CCTCCTTGACGGAGCATGCGGCTCCGTAACTTTACTGCAAAAAGTTCAAATAATACGGTTGACCGCATTATGCATATTCAAAGGTTATAACATGTATTTCACATTTTCTGCCGTAAATACAAAATGCTCATCTTGACCGACTTTTTAACATTTTCAACATAGTTATCAACATTGATTGGGGTGTATATACCGCGCAAATCGAGGAAAACGGTTAACATAACAACATAAAAAAGAAAAACAAAGCGGTAACAAAATAGATTAAACTATTACATTGACTGATGATTCTCGAGAGTATAAAATAGAGAAAAAGGGGGCGTGACAATGAAACGTGTCTTTAAATACGATAAGAAATATCTGTACTGGGGAGTCACGGCTTTCCTCGTTATAGCCGGCGCGGTGCTATTCTATATGGCGCTGAACTACCTGCCCGCCGTGTGGAAGATCATCAAGGGATTTATGAAGATACTCAGCCCCTTTGTATGGGGTCTCATTATTTCGTACCTGCTTACGCCGGGCATGCTCTATCTTGAAAAGAAAGTATTTCTCAAGCTCGGGCATAAGCTTCATAAAAAGGATGAGAAAAAAGCGGAAAAGGCTGCCCGCGGCATGTCTGTTTTCTTGATGATAATCGTGTTTCTCGCCGTTATCAGCGCGCTGATCTATCTTATCATCCCTCAGCTGTACCTGAGCCTTGAAACCATCGTCAGAAACAGCTCCGTGTATATTGACGTTGCAACAAATTGGGTGCAGAAAACGCTTGAGGATTATCCCGAGATAGAGGCCTACGCCATGAATGCCGTCAGCAACATGAACGAGAGCATTGTAAAGTGGATCAGCGCCGACGTTCTGCCGTCTCTCGGAAGTGTGATCACGAACGTTACAGCGGGAGTCTACTATGTCCTGCTTACGCTGTATAATCTTTTCGTCGGCATCGTAGTATCCGTATATGTCATGGGCAATACGGAAACCGTTTCGGCAAATGCCAAGAAGCTTCTCTACAGTATGTTTGAGATAGATATCGCAGGAAAGATCCTAAAGGCCATCAGATTTACGGATAAGACCTTTATGGGCTTCATCGTCGGCAAGCTGCTTGATTCTGCGATCATAGGCTTCATATGCTATATCGTCTGCACCATATTGGGAATGCCGTATGCGCTGCTTGTCAGCGTAATCGTCGGCGTTACGAACGTAATCCCGTTTTTCGGCCCGTTTATCGGCGCAATACCGAGCGCACTCATCATCCTTCTGAC
>DCGN01000093.1:0-1186 GCA_002315275.1 Clostridiales bacterium UBA1777 | reverse complement strand
TCTGTCGGCATCAACGGCTTTTGGGTCATGTTTTCGATTATTATCGGCGCGGGGATATTCGGCTTCTGGGGAATGCTCCTCGGAGTGCCTGTTTTCGTCGTTATTTACACGGGCGTTACGTTCCTCGTGCGAAGAGGCCTCAGGCGGCGCGGCTTATCGCAGGAGACGGATGATTACAAGGATCTTGAGAGGATCGATACTGACACGCGGGAGTTCGTACGGACAGTTCCTGAGCAAGATATTACAGAAACGAGGAGATAAAACAATGAGTTATATTCCCACACCCGAGCAGGCCGAAGAGCTTGTTAAGCGCTTCAATAAGGACGCGTTTCATATTCAGCACGCCGAGACGGTTTCAAAGGTCATGGGCGAATTCGCAAAGGAATACGATGCCGACAATGTTGACTATTGGAGAGCGGTAGGCATGCTGCACGATATCGATTTTGAGCTTTATCCCGAGCAGCATTGCGTGAAGGCAAATGAGATGCTCCGTGAGCTTGATATCGATGAGAGCGTTATCCATGCCGTTATTTCTCACGGCTACGGCATTTGTATCGATGTTGCTCCGGAGAGATATATGGAAAAGGTACTCTTCGCCGTAGATGAGCTCACGGGGCTTATCGGAGCCGCCGCTCTCATGCGCCCGACGGGGATATCCGATATGGAGACAAAGTCGGTCGTTAAGAAATTTAAAGACAAGAAATTTGCCGCTGGCTGCTCAAGAGAGGTTATTTCTCAGGGCGCCGAAATGGTCGGCATGGAGCTTCACGAGCTTATCGGAAAGACGATAAACGCAATGCGCGCGTAACAAATTAGCTTAAGAAAAAAACGCTGTTTGCTGACAGCGTTTTTTTCTTTACAGAGTATCGTTATACATTTAGACCGACATTGTACATGGCTGCCTTGAGCGCTGCGAGATGCTCCTCGCCGATGTCAATAAGAGGAAGCCTCAACTCGCCGCTGTCAAGCTCCATGAGCTTCATTGCTGCCTTGACGGGGATGGGATTAGTCTCGATGAAAAGCGCGTTCATAAGCGGCAGATACCGGCTCTGGAGAGCCTCCGCCGAGACATGATCCCCGCTTAAAGAAAGCGCGCAAAGCTTCGCGATGATCCCGGGGATAATGTTTGAGGCAACGGATATAACTCCGGCCGCGCCGAGAGCCATCATCGCAACTGTGCAGTCAT
>DCGN01000043.1:203-5780 GCA_002315275.1 Clostridiales bacterium UBA1777 | reverse complement strand
ACGCACTTCAGCTTCGGCGCATTATCGCCAATCAGAATGCCCTCGCATTTCAGACAGTTCTTCCCCGCTGAGGGATACGCAGTCATTCGAAGTTCGATGCTGACATCGTCTCCGCAGGTGGCCTTGGCAGGGATGGCCTTTGAAGAATACGCTCCGTAAAAGCAGAGAAGCCCCAAAGCGGTGCTGAGGAGAACAAACGCTGTGAATTTTCTCCTGCGTGGCATAATAATAAGCGCAGCAATGCCGAGTACAGCCAAAATGAGGCTGCACCTGAGCAGCTGCGCTGTCTGAAATATGTAGTTGGCTGCGAATATGCCCGCCGAAAAAGCGGCGGACATAACGGCAAGCTTCCGCATATCTGTTTTCCTTACATTAAAGTAGTGTCAAGCTGTTCGAGATCCTTAATTATCTGCGCCTGACGCTGATAGAACATGAGCTCATCGCTGTGACGGGCATATTCTTCGCTGCCGTAGCGGGCGATGAAGCGGGCGGAGTCGCTGTTTGAGGTGAGCTCGGTTATGAGGATAAGCATCTCCTGTCCCTCCGGCCAGACCTTTTCGATGAATAGAAACTCTGCCCTGAGTTTGTTGCCGGCATCGGCGGCGGAGAGCTTCATGCGGCTGACAATGGCATCGTAATCAGCCTTGACAGATGAAAAATCCGACTCGGCGTGAGCCTTTAAAAAGCTTGATATCTCCATTGCGCGGTGAGCGGCAGCGGGAGAGAACGAGCCCCTCTTTTTCTTTTTTTCAAATACTGCGGTATATTCCTCAAGCTTTCCGGAAACGGATGCGCCGGCTTTGATCTCCTTGAGGAGGACAAGCAGCTCCTTCAATGTATCCTCAAGCTCAATAACAGAGCGAATGTCGGCATTGACGGCGTCCTGCATGAGCCCGAGGAGGCTGAGCCTCTCGTCAAATGCGGCGGCCTCTGCGCGGGAGATAATATCGTCGGGCGCGTTGCCGGAGAGAATTTCGGCTATCTTGTAATCTGCTTTGTATTTGTTGAAAAGCTCATAGTAAAGCGCAAAGTCCTCGGCGATGTCTCTGTCCTGCAGATACTGAGAGGTGAGCGCCTTGTCAACGGTAATTTCACAGCGCTCATAAAGCTTTATCATTTCACTCAGATCATCCCAACCGCGCGCTGTTACAAATCTGCGACCCTCCGGGGTGTTATCGAGCTTGTAAAAATACTGCTTCTTTATGTCGAGATAACTCGTGACAGCGGGATGGACACCCTTTTGAGAAGCATACTCCCGCCATGCCTCGTAGTCCGGCTCAATGTCAATGCGCTTGAGTCTGTCCCATGTGGCAATATCAAACTCGTGGGCACTGCGGTTATACTCGGGAGGGTTGCCTGCCGTTACAACGAGCCAGCCGCCGGGAACGGCATGCTTGCCGAAGGTTTTATACTGCAGGAACTGAAGCATGGTCGGCATAAGCGTTTCGGAGACGCAGTTGATCTCATCGAGAAACAGAATGCCCTCGTTAACGCCCGAGGACTCCATCAAATCGTATATAGAAGCGATGATCTCGGACATCGTGTATTCCGTGACGCTGCACTCTGTCCCGCCGTAGCATTTCTTCTCTATCAGAGGGAGGCCGAGCGCGCTCTGCCGCGTATGATGGGTCATTGAATAGCTGAGAAGCCCGACTCCGAGCTCCTGCGCTATCTGCGCCATAATGGCCGTTTTGCCGATGCCCGGAGGTCCCATCAGGAATACGGGGCGCTGAGCCTCGGGCGGGATGATGAAGCAGCCGTATTCATCCTTTTCAAAGTACGCGCGCATTGCGTTCTTTATCTGTTTTTTCGCTTCGAAAATATTCATAGTTCAAACTCCGCTTCAATGTCTGCTTCACCTGCAAATTTCAGCAACAGTGCAGTAAGCTCAGTATAGCCCCGTTCGGAGGCCATGGCAACATATTTTCCGATGTTTTCAGTATCAATAAGCCGTCTTTGCATAATACCGGTCATTGACGCGGTGTTTTTGTGCTCAAGCACCCATTCCATAATAAGGGCTTCATTTCTGCGCACAAAGCTCTCTGCGCGAGAGATGTCTGCCGCGGTATGCTTATCTGGGCAGGAGAGAATGAGCAGTGTGTACAGCAGATTGGAGACGGGATCGTCTTTCCCGCAATAGCCCGCCGCAATGTATCCGCGCGTAAGCTCATAACAGCTTCCGAAGGCGTCCTGCTCAATGATGCAGGAATGATTCGGCACATTGACTTCCCTGAGTTTATTGCAATCCCAAAATGCCTGCTCTCCGATAAAGCCGAGAGAGATCGGCGCATTGAATGTTTCAAGAGCGGTGCCCTGAAGAGCGAGAGAACCGACGGACTTGAGCTTTGAGGAGAAGCGAAGCTCATTAAGAGATTCGCATTCGAGAAAGCAACCATCGGATATCTCCGTCTGCGCTTCGGAGAGAACGGCACGCCTAAGCGAAGAACATCCCATAAATGCCGCCGGGCCTATTTCGGAAAGCGAAGGAGGACAGATAAGCGCTCTGAGATTAACACATCCGGAGAAAGCCTCGGCTCCGATCCGTTCGAGAGAATCGGGCAGCACGAGAGTGTCAATATCCTCTCTTTCGCAGTATAAACCGTCTTCTATTTCTGTTGTGCCGGGAGCGATAAAAAGTTCCATATCATTTTCCTAAGTTCAGAACATCCTCATCGGACATGACCATATGCGTTGCCCAAACGGGCAGCTCAGGCTCGTCATAGTCTCCTCGGTGGAGGATGAAGGCTGTTTCGTATTTCGGCTTCCGGGCCGGAAACGTGCCGAGCCCGTCCGTGAAGTAAATAAGGCCGCGCAATGAAGTAAGCTCTCCGGACGCTATGAGCCAATCCACATACTCGAAAACGGGTCTGAAATCCGTGCACCCGAGACCCTTGATCTCCATGGAGGATATATACGCGTCAAAATCCTCTTTGCATGTTATCAGCACATCCTCGCGGATACGGTCATCGCATTGGATGATGTGCATGTTGATCCTTGAACGGAAGCTCTCGCGCTTGCTGAGAATATCGTGGGTATGCTGAATAAAGGCCTGCACTACATCACCCTTAACAGAGCCGGAAGTGTCGATTGCAATGACGAAATCCCGTATCGTCTGCTGCTCGGAGTACTCAAGCGGCTCGATAAAGGGCATGTTTCCGTAGGTATTCAGCCCGAAGGTATAGTAGTTGTTGTCAAATTCCTCGTCGGATATAATAAGCGACTCGCTCCATTCACCGAAGCGGCGCAGAAATTTCGAATAATCGTATTTTGCGCGGTTCAGGCTGCGCAGATTCTGGATAAGAGGGGAGCTGCTGTCTTCACGAAGAAGGTCAAGCTCGGTTTCCATTCGTTTGGAAATCTCTTCCCAGTCATCCCTGACGTTTACGTCTATTACTATGCAGTCTTCTCCGTCTACCTCGTACCAAAGTCCGTGTTCGTCTCCGAAGAAGCTGCGGCGAAGCTCCTCGGCTTCGGAGTATGCCATACCGCTTGCAGCGAGCCAGCGGTAGATCTTTTCTGCTGTCAGCGTGCCGACCTCGGAGCGCAGAAGCTCGGTATATTCCCATTGCCTCGATGCACGCGCAGAAGAAAACGACACCTTTTTCATCTCGTTGATCGTGTTTTCAACGGCGATGTCCGCCGCAAGATCCCAGTATGTTCTATCGATACCCTTACCGACAAAGCTGTGTCTGTATATGAGATGCATCAGAAGATGCAAAAGGTCACGCGTTATCAAGGTCGGATCGGAGCGGTACTGAGACAGAATGTACCACGGCTCGTAATAAAGCCTCCGTCCGTCGCTTGCAAAGTGAGGACGGTCTGTGCATTTATATTCAAGGCGGAAAAGAGCCCTGTCCAAAAACCGCAGGCTGACGGCAAGCGTGCTTCTGGAAAGCGACAGTATTTCAAAAGCCAGAGCCTCCGGGGAAACTATTCCTTTGTCAGCCATGCCGGCCTCCTTACATAAGCATATCCCCGCTATAATTGCGGGGATATGCGAAAAAACTGAAAATATCAGAGCAGATACTCGCCCGGAACCTCAATAACAAGATCGGAGGTGGGGAAAGATGCACACGGATGAATATAACCGTATTCCTTGTCGCCCCAACGGCGGCCGTCGTTATCAGCGGGAACATAAACAGTTCCGGATACGAGCTTGGAACGGCACCAACCGCATTCGCCACTACGGCAGCGGGATGGAGCAGCAATACCGGCCCGTTCAATGGCTACTAAAAGAGATTCATCAGCGGAAGCCTGGATATTGTATTCTTTGCCGCACTGTGTGACTTTCAAAGTGAAGGTCTTGCTCCGTGCTTCTTCGGGGTAGCCGGGCTGATTCCACGGTTCCTTGATTGCTCCAAAGAGCTCACGGCGAACGAATTTGCGTCGGAGTCCCAGTTTGGCAATCTCACCATCCAGGAAATTGTACATAGCCTGAGGGCCACACATAAAAATACTGTAGCTTTCCGGCTCCCCACCATACTTCCGAATAAGATCAGAAGTGATAAAGCCGTGCTCATAGCCGGAAACTTCCTCGTCAGAGAGAACGTGCACCACGTGTACTTTATTGCAGACAGCACAGATCTCATCCAGTTCCTTCTTGTACACAATGCCGTCTGCTTTCCGGGAACCGAAGATTATGGTGAGATCAAAATCTTCCAGACCGTCTTTCAGTGCATAGGCCATGCCCATAAAGGGAGTGATTCCGGAACCACCAGCAAGCGCGACTACTTTTTTTGCATCACGGATGCGCTCATAGTAGAGATGTCCCTGTGGGCCGGAGATAGTAATCTTCTGTCCAACTTTCCATTCATCCTGTATGTAGGGAGAAACAAAGCCGCTGTCGTCCCGTTTTACGGTTATGTTGTACTCTCCACGGTGAGCCCATGCCGGAGATCCACAGAGGGAGTAGGAGCGGGTGGTAAGCGTGCCGCCAATAGGGACACTAACACTGATATACTGTCCGGCTCTATAGAGGGCAAGGGGACTTCCATCCACACTCTTGAGAACAACTGTTTTTGCATCGGCACCATTCTGCCTGATCTCACTGATGACAACCTGCTGCTTCTCGGGATGGCGCAGTCTGGCCATTTCATTGGTTGTGAGCGTTTTGGGCAGAGGTGCAGCAGATGCCGCCTGGATGGCCTTCTCACGTACCTCAGGCATCTTCTTGAAACGGAGCATATCCAGCTTGCCGATAATACCTACTTTATAGTTCAGTTTATTCTCTGCCATTATTTATGCCTCCTCTGCTTTCATTTCTGCCAGAGTTTTCTTCGCCAGCGTATCTCCGCTGAAGATTGCAGAGTTATAGCCGTCACCGCGGATGGACGCAGCACCTACAAACTTCAGTCCCTTCACCGGGAACTCAGTGCCCATCATCATCATTCGGGGCATCATGTTATCCCAGTCCTTCAGTTCAAAGCCATAGGCTGCACCCTGAGGAACATTGACATAGTTACACATGGTCCAGGGCGTGGCGATCTCCAGTTCCTCAATGTAAGGGGTTACCTTGATTCCTGTGCGTTCTTCAAAGAGCCGGATCAGCTTTTCGGCAAAGGCTGTCTTGGTCTCCAC
>DCGN01000043.1:0-131 GCA_002315275.1 Clostridiales bacterium UBA1777 | reverse complement strand
TAGTTTTCCTGAGAAACATTCGCCCAGTCATCGTCCATGAAGGTGCTGGTGAGCGAAATAACACAGGTACCCTCGGGAGAGAAGCCCGGATTCACCACATTATAGCATACCATGACCTGATTGCAGTTGGT
>DCGN01000067.1:780-13392 GCA_002315275.1 Clostridiales bacterium UBA1777 | reverse complement strand
CAGGAAGCTCTTCCGCGGCGGGTTCGGGCTCTGAGGGATCGACAGCTGCGGGAACTTCCGCGGCAGGGATTTCGGCAGAGGGCTCTTCTTCAACGGGAGCGGCCTTTCCGAACAGATCCTCTATGATCGAGTAATCAACATCAAGCCCTATCTCGGGGGCTGCATCCTCAGAGAAAACCGGCTGCGCGGGAAGCGCTTCGCCAGCGGGAGCACCTTCGGCGGCATCCTCCGCGACAGGGGCGGTCTCTTCTTCGACAGGCGCTTCTGCAGCGCACTCCTCCTCAACGGGAGAAGGCTCCACAGGCTCGGGCTCTGCGAAAACGGATTCTTCGGGAGCTTCCTCAACGGAAGCGACAGGCACAGGAGCCTCCGAGGTCTCCTCATCGGCGTAAATATCGCAAAGGAGAGAGCGCCAATCCTCGTTTATCGTCTCAATGCAGGACAGATGCTGCTCGCGCATTCTCGAAAACGTTGCCTCAAGCTTAGCGACAAGCAGATCGCGGTTTTCCGTCGATACGGCGGGGAGCTTAACGCAGCGCTCGGCGGCCTCGGCCTCAAGGTCAGCGCATCGCTTTTCCGTCTCCTTCTCGAGAGCGGTACAGCGTTCAGCGGTCTCCTTCTCGAGAGCGGCACAGCGCTCGGCGGCCTCCGCCTCGAGAGCGGCACAGCGCTCGGCGGCCTCCGCCTCGAGAGCGGTGCATCGCTTTTCGGCTGCTTCAACGATGGCGGCGGCCTCGGCCTTGGCGTCCTCTGTCAGCTTGCGAGCCAGAGTCCCGGCGGAGATAATAGCATCCCCTACCTCATATGCCTTGCCGTTCTTAGCGGCAAGCTCTGCGCGCATGGCTTCATTATCCGCGGCCATGGAAACAGCCTGAGCCTTTATGTCGTTAAATACAGCATTGACCTTATTTGCGTTATAATATTTTTTCTTGACTACATCAATATGTATTGAGTCAAAATAATTCTGATCAAGCGCCATGTCGTTCTCCGTTTAAATCAGCCCTGAGAAAGGGCAGCCTCTGAGGTGAGCAGCGTGGTGCCTCCGCTGGTGGTGATCATGCAGCGGTACTTGCCGAAGCTGGCGTTAGTGATCTTGTTGGCAATGAGCTTTGCCTTGACACCGCCGCTGTCCTTCTTCTCCCAGTTCGCGCTGTAGCCGTCATCCGAGGTGGTGAGAGGAACGTTGACCCACTCGCCGGTGGACTCGTTGTACTTCTGCCATGTGAAGCTGTCATCAGTGCTCTTGACCTCAACGGAGAACATCCAGACATCCTCTCTGTTGAGAGCTGCAAACTCATCGGACGGAGCCTTGGTGATCTCGCCGGTCGTATCGACAGATACCTGAGAAGCGGAGGAGGAAGAAGCGGCAGCCTGACTCTGCATCTCGTATACAAGACCCTCGAGGGAATTAGCCTTGCTGTAAGCGGCATCCACGGAGGCCTGAAGAGAAGATATCTCAGACTGAAGCTCCTTGATCCTGGTGTTGGCTTTCCCGTTGGCACTGCCGGCAACGATAAGGCTGATCAAGCTGAGAAGCACGGCAACGCCGACTGCACCGGCAACAATTGACTTCTCGGACAGCTTGGGCAGAGAAGGAGCAGATTTCTTCATGTATTTTTCGGCAATGGAGGAAATGCGAGGCTTCGGTTCCTCTTTGGGCTCTTCCTCAAAGACCGGTTCTTCAACCTGATCGTCCACGGGAGTTCCGCAGAACGGACAGGTATCGTCATATTCATCTAATGTTGCACCGCAAGTTTTGCATTTCATTTGGTTCACCCGACCCCTCAAGACCGCTTTGCAGTCAAATTCCGGAAAAGTATATACCGGTAGAATTATTATATCATCACAGTATCGGGTAGTCAATTCAAACAACTTCTTAAAACATAATAATTTTTGGGAAATAAGGATGCGGGTCATCCGCCCAAAAGAAGTACAAACTCCTCAAGCGTAAGCCCATAGGCCGAGATATATGCCGCTGCGGCTTCTCCGACGTAGCGAAAATGCCACGGCTCGTACGGATGGGCGGTGATATCCTCCTTGCCGCCGGGATAGCGGACGATAAAGCCGTACTCATGGCAATGCTCGAAAAGCCACTTCAAGGTGCCCGTTTCGGCGAGAGAAGCGGTCTTCTCCTCGTAATACAGATCGGTTATGTCGCAGCACAGCCCCGTCTGATGCTCGCTCTCGCCGACGGCGTCCTCATAAAGCGCGGCATTTTCGCCGTATTGTGCCTCGGCGCGCAGAAACAGCATGCGCTGCGTCTCTTCATCGCGCCACGCGGAGGAAATAAAAGCCGTATATCCTGCCGCGCGCAGATCGGCAAGCATTGCACGAAGCGGCGCGGCAATGCGCGCATCGACTGACTGCCCCTCGACCGTTTCCCGCTCAAACGAGTAGTCGCAGAGCGGGTGAGATGAGTCTGCCGTCATAAGCTCCCACGCATCGGAAGAGAGCGCGGGCAGCTCAGGCAGAGGCGTCGGTGACGGTGTCTCGGAAGGCGCGGTCTCAGCGGGCGGCGTGGGGAGCACTATCTGAATGAGCGGCTCCGTATCCGTTGCCGCAGAGGGCTGACCGTCATAGTCGGCACCTGCCATTGCTTTTCCGAGCCAGATCACGCCGAAAACGGCGAGAGCCGAGCCGAGTAAGGTCCTCGTTTTTCTGCTTATGTTCATAAAAGCCTCCTTGAGTGTTCATACGCAGATTTTAGCATCAGCGGAGCACCGAATATGTCGAAAACCGTTGCAACGGCACAGTATTGCTGATACAATCCGAGTATAAATATATTATGGAGGCGCGATATGAAGCTTACATGGATGGGGCATTCCTGCTTCTTGCTTGAGAGCACGGACGGGACGTTCGTTTTGACCCGTATTCACCTAATAGATTGTATATGCCCATTTTTATTGTGCCTGTATATCACGCTCTTGCCGTCTTTGAATGCCACGAATTGTTCAAAGACCTTCTGAAATGTCATCTGCTCCTCAGTGTCCATTTCTATTAGTTTTCTTGTCTTTTTGCTCACAAAAACATGTCCTCATCCCTGCACGAAAAATGGCATTTAGAGATGAGGATATAGTCATATTATCAGATTTGCGTTTTGCCTCACTTTTCAGCCTAAAAAGCGGAGCAAAACGCCAAAAGGCATAACAAAAAAGCCCCATCCGCTATTGCAGACAGGGCTTACCGGCAATGACTGCAAACTACACCAGCCCAAGCTCTTTAAAAGCATCGGCAAGTCCGTCATCATACACCGAGCCGCATATCAAGTCAGCATGTTTCTTTATCTCGTCATCCCCGTTGCCCATAGCGACACCCAGCCCGGCCGAGGCAAGCATTTCATAATCGTTCATGCTGTCGCCGAAGCCTATGCTGTCCTTCGCATCGACACCAATATAATCGCAAACCGACATAAGCGCCGACCCCTTATTAACAGTCTTTCGCACAAGCTCAATGTTTGTTATCACGCCGGGTCGGTCTGCCGGATGGCCTACGAGTGCAAGCCCCATACCCTCAAGAGTCGGTCTGAGCATCGGGAGCTGATTTTCTTCCTCTGCAAAGAACAGAATGTTATATACCCCTATATCGGCCGAATATTGCGATATATCCACCATCCAGCCCGACCGTGCCATATTGTTCAGATTAAGCATTTCCGAATTTACCCCTTCGGCAGAGGCAATATCAAGGCTCAGAAAATGATTCATATCAATATAAATCGATTCAGCTGTTCCGAGCATTATTATAATACCGTGCTTTGAAAAGAGTTCAAGAAGGCCTGTGATGGTATCCTTCGGGAACGGCACATCCACGACACACTTGTTTCCGACAGAGACATAAGCGCCGGAGCCCGAAATGATCCCGTCAAGTTTCATTTCGCGGATGAACTGCGGGATAAGCCCCTCGGCACGTCCCGTACACAGAAACACTCTGTGTCCCCCGTTCTGAGCCTTTTTTATTGCCTCAGCAGTTTTTTTGCTCGGCATCGAATCAGCCACACACAGAGTTCCGTCCATATCAACAAAAATGGCTTTGTGTTTGCCCAATCCGATCCCTCCGCTCAAATATTAAGTGCCGACAGCAGTTCGGCATGGATCATCCCGTTAGTTGCAGCAATGCTGTTTGTCTTGTCCGCGCACACATTGTCTCCCTCGAAGGTCGTAACCTTGCCGCCCGCCTCCGTCACGAGGAGAATACCCGCCGCGAAATCCCACGGCCGCAGCAGCTTTTCGAAAAAGCCGTCTGTTATGCCGCAGGCAACATACGCAAGCTCTAAAGCAGCAGACCCGGTACGGCGAATATCCTGTGCCTTCTTGAGAACATTTGCAAAGCGTTTGCAGTTCGGTTCAACGTTTGCCTTGTGATAGGGCGTCGTACCGATACTCACGAGGCTCTTTTCAAGGCTTTGCGCCGTGCTCACGCGTATTTCTTTTTTCCGGTTCACATTCAAGCTGAACGCGCCCCCGCCCCGAACGGCATAATACACCGTATCAGCGCACGGATGATATACGATACCGAGGACTGTCTCTCCGTCCCTGCAAAGTGCAAGCGAAACAGTATAGCAGGGAAACCCGTGGATCAGATTCGTCGTGCCGTCAATGGGATCAAGTATCCAATGCGGCTTTGAAAAATCAGCATTCTGCTCTCCCTCTTCTTCTCCGATAAACTGTATCTCGGGATAAAGGGCGTTCAATTCATTTTTTATCTTGTGCTGAACGGCTATATCGACACCCGTAACGTAATCCGCCACACCCTTTTCGGTTATTCTGCCCGTGTACTCGGGTGAGCTGATTATTTCCTTTGCCGCGCATACAGCTTCTATTACATTTTCAACGGCAACCATTTTTCACCTCAAAAGGATCTCAGTTCCGAGAGTACCGCTTCCATAGTTTCAAGTCCGAGCAGACGCTTTGAAAGTGCGCGGCTTCTCTCGGCCGATACTGAGCACAGTTTCTCCTTTGTTGCGGGAACCGCGCCAATGTTAACGGAAAACTCATCGAGCCCGCACCCCACAAGGAACGGAATGATCAGTCTGTCACTTGCCGCCTCTCCGCACATGCCGCATGGGATACCGTTTTTCTTTGCCGCGGAAATGGCGTTATTTATCATACGGAGCACGGGAGGTCTGTAAACGCTGTACAGGTATGCTATACTTGCATTTCCCCTGTCGGCGCACATCGTGTATTGCATAAGATCGTTTGTGCCTATGGAGAAAAATGCGCTCTCCTTTGCAAGCTCATCCGCCATCATGACGGCAGCAGGTGTTTCCACCATTATTCCGACCGGCATATCCGTATCAAATGCTTTGCCCTCCGCTGAAAGCTCTTCCCTTGCCTGCTCAATTACAGTCTTGGCTTCTCTCAGTTCTTCAACTGTCGTTATCATCGGAAGCATTATCTTCAGCTTGCCGAACACCCCTGCTCTTAGTATCGCTCTTATCTGCGTGAGAAATATATCCTTTCTGTGAAGGCATATTCTGATAGCTCTGTAGCCCAAAAACGGATTTCCCTCCCGCTCTATCGGCAGAGACTTAAGCTGTTTATCTCCGCCGATATCAAGCGTTCTCACAATTACAGGCCCTTCAAAAGCCTTCGCCACCTTTGAGTAAGCCTCAAATTGAGTTTCCTCGTCGGGCAGTCTGTCTGGCGACGCCATGTAAAGGAACTCCGTTCTGAAAAGACCGACCCTTTTTGCACCCGCGTTCAGCGCGGCCTCAATGTCCTGCGGGCCTCCGATATTGGCCTCGACTGCGAGAGATACTCCATCCGAGGTTACGCTCTCAATATCTTTATATTTTTTCAAGAGCTCACGTCTATGTAAGAACTTTTCTTCCTCCTCGGCCATTTTTATCGCTGTTTCCTCATCCGGAGATGCGAAAACCTCTCCCGATGCGCCGTTTATTGCCACAGTCATCCCGTTTTCGACGCAGTCCGGCATTTCGGCGCATGCGACAATAGCAGGGATAGAAAGATTCTTCGCGATTATTGACACGTGCGAAGTGGCAGAGCCGTTTTTGCACACTATTCCGGCCACATTTCTCGTGTCCATCACCATCGTATCTGACGGCAGCAGGTCTTCCGCAACCAAGATCACCTTTCCCGGCAATTTTTCAAGTGCGCTGTCACATGCCCCCGTAAGGATAGATAACAGCTGAGCGCGCAGATCCTCCATATCGGCGGCGCGGGCACGCATATACTCATCATCCAGCGCGGCGAAGAATTCCGCAAGTTCACTCATCGCCTCGTCCGCCGCCCATGCGGCGTTTTTTCCGCTGTCGATCCTACCGAAAATATCCTCAATCAAGGACGGATCCTCGAGGATCATTTTATGTGCATCGAATATCTCCGCGGAATCTCCGCCATTTTCGGAAAGCTCCGTTACCCTGCCGATGAGTTCATCATAGGCGCGTTGAAGCTTTTCTTTTTCCTTCTCAGCGTTCTCCGAAACGGTTTGCTCGACATCTGCGGCTTTCTTCCTGTAAACAAACGCTTTTGCAACGGAAACCCCCGGAGAAACTCCTATTCCTCTGCATAGCTTCATATTATCAGACTCCTTCACCCAGGCCGGACTCTATGGCAGCAGCGAGCACGTCAAGCGCCTCCTGCTCACTTTCACCGTCGCATACAAGGCGTATCTCCGTACCGCAGGTAATGCAGGCCTTCAGCACCGCAAGGATTGACTTCACATCGCAGGCCTTGTCACCCTTATAGATCGTCACCTTGCAGGGGAACTTGCTTGCTGCCTGTACGAGCGTGCTTGCAGGTCTTGCGTGAATGCCGGACTTGTTTTTTACAGTCATTATTTTTTCTACCATATCATTCCTCCGTTTATCTGAATGTGTTTAAGGCACTGTTGTTTTCTCTTTCGTATGCCCGAAGAGGCTGATGCCGTTTTCCCGGCATCAGCCCCTATCAGGCGGGAATATGCTTCCAAAGTCTGTATCACTTCAGAAGGATCCTTCTCTCTCGGACAGTTCCCAGTGCAACGTTCCAGCCGTTGCCTACATAGTTTCTGAAATACTGTGCCGACGGCTGCATCGACCAATGAAGATAGTCTCCTTTTTCCTCAAAAGCGTAACGGAATGCAGGGATCTTTGCGCAAAGCTCTTTTACTGCGGCCTCGTCTGCTCTGACGGTTATGCGTTCCTCTATGGGCGGATCAAGCGCATTAAGTTTTTCTATGAAGTCGAAATTCACCGTTACATTCATCTCTGCGGGAACCATCTCCGTATAGTGATACGGCACTCTGCATCCGCCGAGAAGGCTGCAATTCACCTCAGGGAAATCTCTCTTCTGAACCATGTAAAGTTGCTTTGCCATCTCGCATCCTGCTTTTGAAAGGACTTCGTCCGAGATGTCAATGTTGTTTGCCTTGACATACTTTTCAATGTACTCGTCAAACGGGCCGGCAAGCGTAGTAATGAACAGCTTTGGCGTTTTCTTCCCCGATGCCTTCACGGCATCATCGTAAGCCTTTGCCGCCGCTCTTGCATACGGGATGGAGAATCCGCAGGTAGCAAGAGTAGCTTTTCCCTCGTAAGTCATATCTCTGAGGGCAGTAAGTGCTTCAACGGTTGCCGGGAATTTTACTCTCATATTCGGAGCCGTGGAGTAGAAGCGTTTGGCCTCTGCCATCATATAGGTATAATCCGTGTCCTTATGCGGATTGCCCTGAATGGCTATCCAACCAAGCTCGCCCTCGCTCTCTTCAAATATGGGGCGGTAAATCTCGGCGATCTTTTTCAGATTGTACTGTGCCGCCATACCGACTATGGCATCGTCGTCCTCAACGCCTTCACGGATAAGTCTGTCTATCTCGGAGATAGTGTCCTTCTTCGTTTCGTCCATTGAGAGCATTCTCTTGACATAGTTGCCGTTTGACGCAACGCTGACAGTGTTGCCGAGCTCCAATGCCTTTTTGGCCTCAAGCGGAGTCGGATTGTTAACCCAAAACCGCGTGGGTGTCTGTTCATAAAGCCTTTCAGAATACATTGTATTTGCCTCCGTTAAATGTTGTCTTATGCGAGACCGAAGAGTCTGCCGATCAAGCCGAGTATCAGGTTGATCGAGCTGTCGAGTGCAAATGCAGCGGTCTTAACGCCTTCGCCGACCTCGAGAACGCCGGAGTTATTCATAACAACGGTGCAGACACCTGCGAGGAGGTTGAGGGAGATGAGATGCCAGATCACGAAGAAGATGCCCATGATAAGCGTGCGCAGGAGCTTGCCGCCGGAGGACATGGCGCCGAGAGCGGTGATATAAATGAGAGCGCCGAGAGTTGCCGTGGGGAAGAAGCCGTTTGCAGGGAAGATGAGAGCTATACCGACAGTGATGGGTATCATGAGCAGTGATGCGGTGATAGCGGTCTGGTCGCCGATACCGAGCGCGATATCAAGGCCGATATAGAACTCGCGATCCTTGCCGAGCTTTTCGCTCATGTACTTCTGAGCTGCAACGGACAGGGGGCTCATGCCTTCCATGAGGAGGCCGACCATCTTAGGCAGGAGAACGATACCGACAGCAACGCCCATGCCTATCTGGAGCCATGCAGTGACAGACTGACCGGAGATGATGCCCATGAAGATACCGACGATGAATGCGAAGATCGCAGGTTCGCCGATTGGGCCGAGCTTCTTCTGAACTGCCTCTGCGTCTAGGTCGAACTTATCAACGCCGGGGATGAGGTTCATGATCTTGTTAACGAGCCAGTTGATGGGAACGAAGGTAGCGGTGTAGTAGATGGTGGTGCAGGTCGTGCCTTCAAGGCCGAACTGCTTCTGCCACTTGTCTGCAATAAGGTCGCCGATAAGGCAGGCGAGGTAAGAGCAGATCATTGCCACGATGAATGCAACTGCGATGGAAACACCGACTCCGCAGCCGCCGCCGATCATCATGTAGTAAACAAGAGCGGCGCTGAAGATGAAGTGCCAGTAGTTCCAAATATCAACGTTCAAGGTCTTGGTCGCACGGACCTTGATAAGTATGAAGTTGAGGATGAGGCCTGCGGGAAGAACGAGTGCTGCGAACGGGGATGCCCATGCAGCCGCTGCAAGGGATGCCCAACCGACATCAACTATCGGGAAGTTGAGGCTGCCGCCTGCTGCGCCGAACGCATCAATAACAGGCTGAACAGAACTCATCAGGTGAGTGATAACAAGAGAGATGCCCTGGAAGCCGATACCTACCAGAATACCGCTCTTAAGAGACTTCCAGAAATTCATTCTAAACACCAAGCCCATGATGCAGATGAATATCGGGAGAATGACAACGTTTCCTATACCGAGGAAGCCTTGTACGATTTCCAACAGTTTTTCCATAATTTTCTCCTTTTTCTCTTATTTTTTACCGTGAATCATGCGTTTGCCAGATCTAAAAGTATTTGCTTGATTTTTTCCTTTGTTTCGTCTTCTCTTATTCCGGTCAAGAAGCTGACCACACTTTCAACCGGCTTCGAAGACTGCCCCTGATATCGGCTGGTTGTCAGAATAAGGTCTACTGAATCTGATTTCTCCGGTATTTCCTTGATGGTTGTCTTAATTATCTGCGCGTCGACACCGATTTCTTTGCAGAGTGTCTCTACCTTGTAGACCGCAATGCTGCTCGTGGCTATTCCACTGCCGCATGCAACCAGCACCTTTACTCGTTTCACAATGTTCCTCCTCCCTCGTTATATTTTCGTAATGCGCGTGAAGAATATCTCAAAAAGATCTTCTGCCATTTTGACCTGCCTGATCCGTTCTGCAAGCCCGTCCTCAGAAAACATCTCAAGGATCGAGCTCAGCACCTCAATTGGAACCTGCTTTTCTGTCAGGCACATCATGATCACTATATTGACACCGACCTCCTCGTCGGGATCGCCCATGTTCCGGAACTTGACCGGTTCGCGAAGCTTTGCTATAGCAAACGCATCTTCGTTCACGTTATCCGGGTTCGCATGCGGTATCGCTATTCCGATAGCCGCCATCGGCAGACCTGTCGGGAATTCATTCTCGCGGTTTATTATCGCATCGACAAATGTGTCCTTTGCAACTCCGCTTTCCACCATCTTTTCCCCGAGGAACGACAGCACCTCTTCCCATGAGGCAGCGGAAACATCGGAAAACACAAGCTCTTTTTTTAGCAGTATGCTCATACGACAACCCCCGAATTTAAATCTGTTATAATTTTACCCTGCCGTGCCCTGCTTGAAAAGTTCAGTTTTCTTCATATATTTTTGAACAAAATGCAACGAAATCGTCAAAACCGTTCACTGAAAAGTGAAGTGTTTTAGACCTTTCCAAGATAGCTTTTCGGAAGGAGCTATGATAAAATAGTATTAATATTTGTTCTTTTCCCATTATCTGCAAAGAAGGTGACAAAATGAATTCCCGTATCTGCCAGATGATCAGATATCTCTTTGCAAACATCAACACCTCAGTCCGCCTTGAGGATGTTGCGGCCTTTATGGACATCAGCGTCAGAATGGTCAGAAACTACTGTTCCGATATGGAAAAGTTCTTCGGTACAGATTCTTTTCTGAAATGGTTCCGCTTTGACAGCGGTTCGATCGCGTTCACTGGGACAAAGGACGATATGCTTGAGATCTCAAGCCGCATAAGAAACTCGGATTTCTACCGCTACAAGCTTTCCTCGGAAGAGCGCAGGCAGATGATATTCAGCCTTCTGCTCTGTAACGATACCCCTTTGACCGTATCGGAGCTCTGCGATCTGTTTTTCACGAGCCGCGGCACCATCCTCCGCGATATAGACTGCATCCGCGAGGACTTTCTTCTGCCTGCCGAAACAGACTACTCCAAGAATAAGCTTCACGGTTTTTCATTAGACTGTAGCGAAAATAAAAGAAGAGCCCTGATATACCGCGAAATATCGAAATGCGGTATATCAGAGCTGTTTGGGTTTGATTCTTCTCAGTGTGAGATACGGGACGTCTTTTACGGCAGGCTTCTCAAGGTCAAAAGAAATATTGCGAAAGTAAAAAATGCCGTTCAGGAGGCTGAAAAGCAACTCCACATCTCTATGACCGATACCGAGTTCTACTGTCTGCTCCTGTATATGATAATAGCAGCATTCCGCATAGAATCTGGCCACTTTTCCGATTCCTGCGACGAGCCGGGCTTCTCATCAAACGGGCTGTCTATCAATTTCGCAGAGTACATTTTCAAAAATATCGGTACGATACCGTATACCGAGAATGAGCTGCAGCAATTGGCCCAGTTTCTGAAAAAGCAGAATCTTTCCTGCACGGCAGATGAAGAGAGCCACGAGCTCCTGCGCTATTATTTTCTCGTCCGTGATTTTCTGCTCGAAATCTCTAAGAGCTATTCTGTCGATCTCCTCTCGGACTCAAATCTAAATGATTACCTTGTCGGCCATATGCTGGGTATGTACCACCGCATTCAGAACAAAGAGAAACTCGATAACCCTCTCGTTGTTCAGATACAGTCCGAGTATAAGAGCGATTTTGAAATAGTTAAGCGGAGTGTACATATTCTCGGTGACGGGCTTGGCGTAACCATTGATGACGACGAGGCCGCATATATACTGATGCACATTATCGTCGCGCTTGAGCGTGTATATTCTTCTCTCCCTGATCCCGATGTAATAATTGCATGCAACACAGGTATGGCAACGGCCAACTTTCTCGCGGAATCTATTCGCAAGCAATTCAGCGTGAACATCGTCTCCGTTACATCAAGCCATAATGTGGAGCGCGTGCTGTCCCGTCAGCGCGCCGACCTTATAATCTGCACAGTTCCCTTGCGTGATATAGAAACCCCGTCTATTCAGGTCAGTCTGCCGCTCAGTGACGTTGATCTTACAAAGATCAAGGCTAAACTCGATCACATATCGAGGAATCTGTTCTTCAGCAGCAAGCGAAGCGCCCCCACCGTTAGCGCTTCTGCAGAGGATGATCATTCTTCAATTGAACGCGCCAAGCCGCTGTCTGTATGCGATCTTCTGACTGATTCCCACATTCTTTTGGACAGAGAGGCGGGGGATTGGAAGGAATCGATCATAACCGCCGGAGAGCCGCTCCTTTGGGATAAAACCGTTTCTGCCGATTATCTGAGCGCAATGGTTGCAAACATGCTCGAAAACGGCCCATATTTTGTGTTCTCGCCGCACGTGGCAATAGCGCATGCCAACCCTAAGTACGGAGCAAAAGGCATAGGTATGACATTTCTCAGATTGAAAGCTCCCATTTCATTTGGTCATCCGGCAAACGATCCGGTTAAATTTGTCATTGCAGTATCCATGTTTGACTCGCCTTCTCATGTAAATCTTCTTTTTAAAACAATGAATCTGCTCTGTAACTCCGAGATTCTTTCCATGCTTGAGCATGCCGCAAATACGTCTGAGGTGCGCAGAATAATCGGGAAATACGAAAAGGACATGAAGCAGCTGATCGGGTAATTCGTGACACATTTATAATCTCTATAAATGTGTTTATTACTAAAACCTATTTAAAAAGTTCAATTATCCATTTTCGACCGGTGATGCTATGAAAAACATCGGTAGAGAGACTGCAGATTGTATCAGAGAGGCGATCAACAACCTTTTCAAGAGTGGTGAAAACCTCGTTTCGGAAACCCATCTTGCGGATCTCTTTCCATATCTG
>DCGN01000067.1:0-668 GCA_002315275.1 Clostridiales bacterium UBA1777 | reverse complement strand
TTTCGATTTGTGCCATGCCGCACCGTCACAGCATAGCAGGACGATATCCTCCTTGAACTGTTTGGATAATTCAAGCAAAAAGACGTTCATGCAGTTTGTGTTGCAATAAGGCATAACCAAAAAGCAGGAGTCACCTGTAAGCGGTTCAACGGCACCATAGACATACCGATACTCCCGAATATGATGGCATGGCACGGATGGGCGTATGCCTTTCTCGCACCAACAATACTTTGGCTTATTGATTCGTCCGAAACCGGCCTCGTCCTGAAACATCAAGTGAACGACTTTTTCTCTGTTGAAAACTTCGTTCAACTCTTGGAGTTTGGTGTTAATTTTTTTGAGGTCTCAACGACCTCTTCGCTTGCTTTCTTCGGATGACGGCTTCTTGGCATTACCTTCCTCCAACCATGACGATGCAGCACATTATAAATCTGACTGGTACCTATCGAGTGGCCTACAGCTTCCCGGTATGCTGCCTCTATCGCAGAAACCTCTACCAGCTTGCCCTCTTCTGCCTGTGCTTTGAACGGAGCGAGCAACGCTTCTTCCTCTGCATAACTCATATTTCGCCGATTCCCGCCATAGTGATTTCCGGCGATTGCTTCCAAACCACCATCCTTATATCTGCGAATAATTCGCGTAATGGAATGCTCGTGGAATCCGGTTGC
>DCGN01000130.1:3085-13445 GCA_002315275.1 Clostridiales bacterium UBA1777 | reverse complement strand
CCGTTCCCTTGTCAATACCCTTTTTGCCCCTTTTTAAAAAAATAGTATATTTCTTTCAAATGCGCATAATCTATTTATTATGAATACGAATAACATTCTTTTTCCCGGATATCACCTGCGTGATGACTCGCAGCTCCATAGCCCGATATCAAGCGCTCATATACGCGAGGTCTTCTCTCTCTGCTCCGATTTTGAGGAGCGAGAGGTGCTCTACGGCCTTTCCGGCACGGACAGGCTTTACATCTGCTGGATAGACGGCGTTGCCTCTGCCGGATCAATCTCCGAGCTCGTTATACGCCCCATCGCGGACAGACTTCGCGCCGTCCCCGACATTGACGCGGAAAAGCTCGAGGCACTCTTTACTCTCGGCGGCATATACAGCGCACCTGTCAAACGGCGCGACAAGCTTGCTGATCTTGTTGACGATCTGATGCACGGCTTCTGTGCCGTAGTTTTCGACTCGCTCGGCTCGGCCCTTACGTTTGAGCTCAAGTCTGACAAGATCCGCTCCATCGACTCGCCTACGCTCGAGAAGTCTCTCAAGGGCGCGAAGGACGCTTTCGTGGAAACTATCCGCGTGAACACCGCGCTCGTCCGCCGCCGTATCTGCTCCCCGTCGCTCAAGTGCGTTGAAAGTCAGCTCGGGCGTAAGTCCTCAACGAAGGTATCGATCATGTTTGTTGACGGCGTTGCATGCATGAGCACCGTAAAAGAGCTTGCGCGGCGGCTGGACAGCATTGACGTAGATGCCGTCACATCGATTGGCATGATAGAGGATTACATCACAGATTCGCCCGCCTCGCCGTTTCCTCAGCTCATCCACACGGAGCGGCCCGACCGCTTCGCCGGATATCTCGTTGACGGGCGCATAGGCCTTCTGATTGACGGATTGCCTATCGGGCTCGTGCTGCCCGTCACTTTTGCCGAGTTCATGAAGGTCACCGGCGACGGCAACCAGCATTTTCTCGTCTCAACCGGGCTCGTGCTGCTTCGCTATCTCGCGCTGCTGCTCGGGCTGTTCCTCCCCGCCTTCTACGTTGCGATTGCAATGTACCATCAGGAGATGATCCCTTCCGAGCTGCTGCTGTCTATGATCACCGCCAAGCAGAATGTCCCGTTTTCGACGGGCGCGGAGATAATCGGCATGATAATCACGTTTTCGCTTTTGCAGGAGGCCGGGCTGCGGCTTCCCAATCCCGTGGGCGACACAGTGTCGATAATCGGGGCTCTCATCGTCGGCCAGTCCGCAGTCGACGCGCAGGTGGCTTCGCCGATAGCGATAATAGTCGTAGCAACGTCGGGCATCGCGTGCTACACGCTCCCGAGCCA
Organism: Clostridiales bacterium UBA1777; assembly: GCA_002315275.1. Taxonomy (GTDB): domain Bacteria; phylum Bacillota; class Clostridia; order Oscillospirales; family Oscillospiraceae; genus Limivicinus. The sequence continues at coordinate 12,116 of DCGN01000130.1, read as the reverse complement.
GGATCTCGGCTCGGCCGTGCGGCTTTTCAGGCTCGCGATGATAATCGCGGCGACGGTCTGCGGGCTGTACGGCGTGGCGATCGTCTCCGCAGCGCTTCTTCTCCATCTCGCGGAGCTTGACAGCTTCGGCGTGAGCTACACCTCGCCGCTGACAGACGAGCGCTTCGGCGGGCTTTTCCGTCTGCTCGTAAGATTGCCGAACCGCTTGAACAAATTCCGCGACCCCGCTCTGCGAACGCCCGACAGAAGGAGGCAAAAATGAAAAAGCTCATCGCCGCTGCAATTTGTACGGCACTTCTGCTGACGGGCTGCGGCCCTGTCGGCGCGAGCTACAGAGAGCTTGAGGAGCTGCTTCTCATCCAGACGCTCGGGATTGACACCGCGGCCGGATCCGTCCTCCTCTCCGCGGGCGCGAAGGGTAACGATGACAGCGATCCCGTGACGCTGTCGTCACACGGCTCGACCGTTTCGGAGGCCGTTGACGCTCTTCACAACAGCGCTTATGAGGAGGAGCTGTTTTTCCACCACACGAAGCATATCCTTATAGGCGAGAAGACAGCCGAAAAAGGGATCGGCGGATATCTGTCGTACATCTGCCAATCGCCGGAGGTGCGCCTCGGCGTGCCGATATATATAATAGAAGGATGCACGGCAAACGAGCTCATATTTTCCGTGGCGAAGGACAGCGTCGGCGTGTCGGCCGTGCTCGAGGCCATAGAAGCTGAAAACGCGCGGCGTAACATATCAGTATTTTCCGCCGCCGATATTTCGCGCAGACTTGCCCGCTGCGATGCCGCGCTTGCCTGCGCTGTCAAGCCGCGGAATGGCGAGGACAGCAATTCTCCGACGGCCGTATTTTCTGGCTACGGCATTCTGAAGGGCGGAAAGCTGCGCGGGTATATAGGCACGGATTTTCTCGGCGGGCTCGGGCTTCTGCTCGGCCGCGTGCCGATATATCAGCTGACCGTGACGGATATGTACGGTGCCGACGTAACAGTCGAGCTCGACGGCGGCAGCACGGAGTTTACGCCCGAGTTTGACGGCGACGGGCTCAGCTCTCTCGGTATTTCCTGCGAGGTGAGCGCGTCCGTGAGCGAAATAAGCGGAAGCGGCTCATTTTCCGTTGACGGCTACGGACTGTTTCTTGAAAAGCAGCTCGAGAGCGCGCTGATGGATGAGCTTCGTACCGTTATCGGCATTTCGCAGGAGCTGAACGCCGATTTTCTCGGTTTGGCGGAGCGCATTGAGCTTGCCGCGCCGATAAAATATCAGCGCGCAAAGGACAGCTTTGCAGACTCGTTTCCGAGGCTGAGCATCGGTCTGTCTGTCAATGCAAGCATAAGCCATTCAAACGACATCGGAGAATAACTCATGAAAACCGGACAAAACCGTACCTCGTCGATTCTTCTGGCCACAGCTTCATTGATGCTTATGGCACCCGCTCTGCGTCTTTTTCCGAGCCTTGCAGCTCAGCTTTCGGGCAAAGGAGCATGGGTAAGCGCACTTGCAGCCTTCCCTATGCTTGCCGCGTTTGCGTGGTTCCTCCGCAGATTTATGCTCTGCGCCGAAAGCGGAGAGGGCGCGGCCGAGCTTATTGCGCGCGCCTGCGGAAGCAGGCTCGGAAAGCCCGTGCTCTGGGTCATCTCGCTGTGGTTGCTGCTGTACTGCGCTTTCATCCTCCGCGCGGGAGCTGACAGACTGATAACCACCGTATACCCGAACGCGTCCGTGCTGTTCTTCATTATAATAATGGGTGCGCTCGGCACATGGGCGGCGCTCGGGTCTATAGTCACCGTAGAGCGGACGGCAAAGCTCATCGAGCCGATAATCATAGCCGTGCTTCTCGTGATACTCGTTTCGGGCGTGCTGTCCGCAGATAAGGCGGCTATATTCCCGATAACCGTGTACGACGCATGGCCGATTCTCAAGGGCAGCATAGCGGCGGTGGACGTGGTGTCGGCATCGCTGTACTGTATATTTTTCATCTCGGGCTACTCGGCAAAAAGCAAGAGCTCGCTCCGCGGCGTTTTGCTGTGGTCCGCAGGCGCGTGCGCTTTCCTCTCGGTGCTGTGTATCGCCGTCATCGGCGCATTCGGCGCGGAGCTTACCGGAAAGCTTGCTCACCCGTTCTTCTCGCTCGTTCGCAATCTGACGCTGTTCGGCTCGCTCGAGCGTGTGGACGCGTTTGTCGTGGCACTGTGGGTGTTCCCCGATTTCATCATCTTCTCCGTTTTTCTCTGGATAGGGCAGCATTGCCTGCGTCTCGCCGTCGGGCAGGACGCCTCTCTGTGCGGCAAGGGACGGCTCGATATGAATAACGGCCGCTGGGTCATACCGACTGCGGGTATCGCCGTGACAGCCGCGGCTGCGCTGATGGCACGGGATGCAAACGCCCTTGCGCTTTGGTCTGACAGAATAATCCCTGCGGCAAATCTCATATTTTCATTTGTTCTTCTTCCTTCCGTATACATTCTCGGGAAGGCGAAAAGAAGGATATGAAAAGGGCGACCCTTCATTGAGTCGCCCTCTTATCGTATGTGACTGTTTGCCGCAGGGAAATCATCTCATTGACTTGATGTCGATCATCTTTTCCTGCTGGGCATAGGTAAGGCATCTGGAGTAGAAATCGTTGATTATCCTGTGCTCAACGGGCTCTATCTCAACGACACCCTTTATAGGCTTGACCATGATATGCGCCGTCGTGCCGCCTATGCGGTAATCGGACTTTGCCTCTACATAGCCGAAGCGGGCAAAGAACTTGAAGAGCTTTCTGAGATGGTCGGGCTCGGGATCGTCAAACTCCGTAAGCTCGGCGATTATGCCCTGCTTGTCGGCAAAGCGCTTGTTGATCATGCGCATCATCTCAACGCCTACGCCCTTGCCTCTGACCCATGGCAGCACCGCCATGTACTTCAGAAGGACATAGCCGTAAATGCCCTTAGGCATAACGAGCGCGTAAGCAAGGTCCATCTTCATCTCGTCATCCTCGAGGACGAGAAGCTCCAAATTGCCCTGCATCATTGCCTTGTGGATGGTGAGCTTGGAGAACAGCTCCTCGCTGTCAAAGTCTATCTCCATGAGGGGGTAGTATCTCTCGAGCTCCTTGTGGCCGCCGTTTCTGAGTTTAAGCATATCTTTCTCTCCTTACAGCTTCTGCGCGGTGCAGAGCTTTGCGTATTCGCCGCCGCGAGCCATCAGCTCGTCATGCGTGCCCTGTTCGATTATGTGTTCGCCCTCGATGACGGCTATCTCGTCCGCATTGCGGATAGTGGACAGACGGTGGGCAATGATTATGGTAGTTCTGCCCTCGCTGAGAGCGTCAAGCGCGGATTGGATGCGCTGCTCGGTGACCGTGTCAAGCGCGGAGGTGGCCTCGTCGAGGATGAGGATAGCGGGATTTTTGAGGAAGACGCGGGCAATGGATATCCTCTGCTTCTGGCCGCCCGACAGCATCACGCCGCGTTCACCGATATATGTATCGTAGCCGTTCGGAAGCTCCATTATCTCGGAATGTATCTCCGCCTTCTTTGCGGCCTCAATTATCTCCTCGTCCGTCGCGTCCGGTCTGCCGTAGATTATATTGTCCTTAATAGTGCCGGCGAACATGAACACGTCCTGTTGGATCATGCCGATGTTCCGCCTGAGGCTTGCCTGCGTTACGTCGCGGATATCCTTGCCGTCGATTTTTACGCTGCCGCCCGTGACGTCATAGAATCTCGGGAGGAGCTGGCAGAGCGTTGTCTTGCCGCCGCCGGACGGGCCTACTACCGCAAGACACTCACCCGGCTTGATGTGAAGGTCTATACCGGAGAGGATGGGGATGTTGTTTGAATAGTGGAAGGACACGTTATCAAAATCTATCTTGCCCCTCACGTCGGAAAGCTCGCCTGCATCGGGAGAATCGGTTATCTCGGGATCGGTTCGCATGATCTCCATAAAGCGCTTATAGCCTGCCGGGCCCTGCATGAATGCCTCCGAGAACTGGATGAGCTTTCTCACGGGGACGGTGAACGTGCTGACATATAGAGAGAACGTGACTATGTCCACATAGTCCATGCTCCCGCGCATCATGAGCAGGCCGCCTACTGCGATGACCGCCACCTGCATGATGCTGGTCGTAAAGTCCATGCTGCTTATATACAGCGCCATTGCGTTGTAATAATCGACCTTTGAGCCGACGAAGATCTTATTCGCTTTATCGAACTTTTCCATCTCGCAGCCCTCATTGCCGAAGGCTCTCGCCGTGCGGCTGCCGGAGATGCTGCTCTCTATCGCGGCGGATATCTCGCCCGTCTTCTTCTTGACCTCGACGTTGGCGTCCATCATGCGCTTACGCTGAGATAGCGTGAACCACGTGCAAACAACGAGCAGCACCGTAAGCACGAGCGCGAGCTCCCATCTGAGCGCAAACATGAACGCGAGCGAGCCGATGATCGTGAGCGTGCAGATGATGACATTCTCGGGGCCGTGATGGGCAAGCTCTGTTATCTCAAACAGATCCGCCGTGATGCGGCTTAAAAGCGTACCCGTGCGGTTTTTGTCATAGAAGCTCGTGGACAGCGATTGCATGTGAGAGAAGAGGTCTCTTCTGAGCTTTGCCTCAACGAGCACTCCCATCTGATGGCCGAGCTTGCAGATGAGGAAATACATCAGCCCTCTCAGCACGAATGCGACTGCGATAGCGGCCATTACCGCAAAGAATGCCTTGTACAGCCCCTGCGGCAGAAGCGAGTTCATCGACAGCCTTGAAACGAACGGGAACACAAGGTCAACGACCGAAACCATGAGGGCGCAGAACATGTCTATGAAAAACAGCTTTTTCTGCGTGAAAATATACGCTGCGAATATTTTCAGCGGTCCGTCCTTCTTAAAATCGACTTTCATGCACTTTATCTCCCCGATGCGTTTTTATCTCTCTGCGCCACCGCGAGAGCATCACAGCGGTTGTTGAATTCGTTTTCCGCGTGACCCTTGACCCAATGGCAGTTTACCTTGTGCTTATCGCAAAGATCAAGGAGTCTCTCCCAGAGCTCGGGATTGAGAGCCGGCTTTTTATCGGACTTGATCCAGCCCCTTTTGCGCCACGAAACGGCCCAGCCCTTTTGGAGCGCGTCGATCACGTACTTGGAGTCGGAATACAGCTCGACCTCGCAGGGCTCCTTCAGAAGCGCAAGCGCACTTATCACGCCCGTGAGCTCCATGCGGTTGTTCGTCGTATCGGGTGCGCCGCCGGATATCTCTTTTTCGGTGTCCTTATAACGCAGAATGGCACCCCAGCCGCCGGGGCCGGGGTTGCCGCTGCATGCACCGTCTGCATAGATGGTAACGTTTTTCATGATCTGTGGATATTTGCCGCCTCTACCTCACGGCGGTATCTCTCGAGCAGAACTCTGTATTCATTTCTGTCGATAGTGCCGTTTTTGAGAAAGTTGTTGAGCTGCTGGACTCTGCGCTGCTCATCGTGGGAATAGCCGCAGTTATCCGTGCCGTAATCGCAGGCAGCCTTTACCGCTGAGGACGTCTTATAGCTGACGGGCGGGGTATAGCTCCGCGGCTTATCCTCTGCGGCCTTCTTTTTCGCGGCCTTTGCAAATGTCACAACGATAAAAACGGCAACGCCGAGGACTGCCGCACCGACGATGATCGGCAGGGCATCGCTGTTATCGATGTTTGACAGCAGAAGGCCGAGCACGATCACGATTATCGCGCCTATCGGCGAGCCCTTTTTCTTCTCTTTTTTCTTTTTCATAGCTCTGCTCCTTTACTTAAGAGTATCAGCTGTTTTCGCTCTCCTGCTCTTCGGGGATCGTCTCCTCGGAGGAATCGTCCTCGGGATCCTGCTCCCGCTCGGTCTTCTCGATGGATATGACGCGGCTTCCCTCTGAAAGGCGCATGATCCTTACGCCCTGAGTTGTTCTGCCGAGCTGTGAGATGCGGTCTGCCGCAACGCGGATAATAGTTGCGTCATCGGTGATAATGAGAACGTCATCCGTCTCCTCCACCATCATGACTGCCGCGATCTTACCAGTCTTCTCGGTGACGTTGTAGTTCTTCATGCCGACGCCACCGCGGCCGTGTACGCTGTATTCGCTGACATCGGTACGCTTGCCGTAGCCCTTTTCGGTTATCGTGAGGAACGTGCCGCCGACGCTGGAGTTGACAGCGCCTATGACATAGTCGCCCTCGCGGAGCTTGATGCCTCTTACGCCGACAGCGTTTCTTCCCATGGGTCTGGCATCATCCTCGCAGAAGGAGGAGGCAAGGCCGTCATGCGTTGCGATGATGATATTGTCGCCGCCGCACGTCTGCAGAACGGTGATAAGCTCGTCGCCCTCGTCGAGGTTAAGCGCGCGGATGCCGTTTGCGCGGATATTCTTCAGCGCGGACTGGCTCATGCGCTTGACGGTGCCGTCTCTCGTGACGAAGAGCAGGTAGGACTCCTCGTCCACCTCGCGGCCTCGTATCATCGCGCTTACACGCTCGTCCTGATCTATCTGGATTATATTGATGATATTGCTGCCCTTTGCCGTCCTGCCGGACTCGGGGATAGTGTAGCCCTTCTTGATAAACACGCGGCCCTTGCTCGTGAAGAACAGAATATTGTCATGCGTGGAGGCCGTGAAGACCGTCTCAACATAGTCCTCTTCCTTGGTGGACATGGCTCTGATGCCCTTGCCGCCGCGGCCCTGCGCTCTGTATTCGCTGACGGGCAGGCGCTTGATGTAGCCGCCGTGAGTCAGCGTGAATACGCATTGCTCCTCCTCGATGAGATCCTCGAAGTCTATCTCGTCGGCTATATCCTGGATCTCCGTTCTTCTCTCGTCGCCGTACTTGTCTCTTATCGCGATAAGCTCGTCCTTCAGTACGCCCTTGATAAGCTCGGGGTCAGCCAAAAGAGACTTGTAGTATGCGATCCTCTCCTCAAGCTCCTTATACTCGGCTTCGAGCTTCTCTCTGTCGAGTCCCTGCAGAGCCTTGAGGCGCATATCGAGGATAGCCTGCGCCTGAACCTCGCTGAGACTGAAGCGCTTCATCAGATTTTCCCTGGCATCGTCATAGCTTTCGCGGATTATTCTGATGACCTCGTCGATATTATCCTGCGCAATGATAAGACCCTCCAGCAGATGAGCCCTCTCCTCTGCTTTTCTGAGGTTATAGCGCGTACGCCTTACGATAAGGTCCTCCTGGAAGGTGAGGTACTCGTCTATAATATGTCTGAGTGACAGTATCTTCGGCTGGCGCTGGTTATCGGTAAGCGCGAGCATGATTATCGAGAAGGTGGACTGCAGCTGAGTCTGTGCGAACAGGCGGTTCAGTACTACCTGCGGGTTTGCATCGCGCTTGAGCTCGACGACAACGCGCATGCCGTTTCTGTCGGACTCATCGCGGAGGTCGGATATACCGTCAAGCCTCTTCTCGCGCACCTGATCGGCAATGTTCTTGATGAGCTGGCGCTTGTTCACCTGATAGGGCAGCTCGTTGACGATTATTCTCGTGCGCTTGTCCTTGCCGTACTCCTCAAATTCCGTCTTTGCGCGGACGATGACCTTGCCTCTGCCCGTTGCATAGGCCTGGCGGATGCCGCTTCTGCCCATGATAATGCCGCGTGTCGGAAAGTCCGGACCCTTGACGTACTGCATGAGATCGTTAAGATCGGCCTCGGGGTTATCGAGCACGCATACGCAGGCACTGATGACCTCCTTGAGGTTGTGCGGCGGGATATTCGTTGCCATACCGACGGCGATACCGCTCGAACCGTTTACGAGCAGGTTCGGGAAGCGGGAGGGCAGAACGCGGGGCTCCTTGCGGCTTTCATCAAAGTTGGGATCCCAGTCAACTGTATCCTTGTCGATATCGCGGAGCATTTCGTTGGATATCTTGGACATTCTTGCCTCGGTGTAACGGTAAGCCGCAGGGGGATCGCCGTCAACGGAACCGAAGTTGCCGTGGCCGTCAACGAGCATATAGCGCATGGAAAAGTCCTGCGCAAGCCTGACCATTGCATCGTATACGGAAGCATCGCCGTGGGGATGGTAACGGCCGAGCACGTCACCTACGCAGGTAGCTGATTTTTTGAACTGCTTGTCGCTCGTGAGGCCGTCCTCGTACATGGCGTATAGTATTCTTCTGTGAACGGGCTTCAAGCCGTCGCGCACATCTGGGAGAGCGCGGCCGACTATAACGCTCATTGCGTAATCTCTGTAGCTCGTCTGCATTTCGCCGACAAGCTCAGATTCTGTTATAACCTGATTCGGGAATGCGATATCCTCAGGCTTGTAATCTCTTTTATGTGCCATAAATAAAACTCTACACTCCAAACTTTTTAAATATCAATATTCACCGCGTATTTGGCGTTTTTCTCTATCCATTCCTTACGCGGCTCGACATCCTCGCCCATCAGAATAGTGAATACCTCGTCTGCCATGACGGCATCGCCGAGGGTGATCCTGCGGAGTGAGCGCTTTTCGGGATCCATGGTTGTCTCCCAAAGCTCGTGCGGGTCCATTTCGCCGAGACCCTTGAAGCGTGCGATATCAACTTTTACGTTCGGGTTGTCTCCGCGAAGCTCTGCGGATATCTTATCTCTCTCTTCGTCGGAGTAGGCAACTCTCTGAGTCTTGCCCCTCGTGAGCTTATAGAGAGGAGGAACCGCGGAGTATACGTAGCCGTTCTCAATGAGCGGGCGCATGTAGCGGAAGAAGAAAGTGAGGAGGAGTGTTCTGATATGGCTTCCGTCAACATCGGCATCGGCCATGATGATTATTTTATGGTAGCGGAGCTTGTCCATGTTGAACTCGTCGCCGATGCCGGCTCCGAGCGCCATTATCATGGGGTTGAGCTTCTCGTTGCCGAACACCTTGTCGACTCTCGCCTTTTCAACGTTCAGCATCTTGCCCCACATAGCGAGGATTGCCTGAAATCTCGAGTCTCTGCCCTGGATCGCGGAGCCCGCAGCGGAATCGCCCTCGACGATGTATATCTCGCAGAGGGACGGGTCTCTCTCGTTGCAGTCCTGCAGCTTGTCCGGCAT
>DCGN01000130.1:2256-2891 GCA_002315275.1 Clostridiales bacterium UBA1777 | reverse complement strand
GTCTGACCCTCGAACTGAGCCTCGGGGAGCTTGACGGAGATAACTGCGGAGATACCCTCGCGGACATCCTCGCCCGAAACCTTATCCTCGCCCTTAATGGCGTTTATCTTAGCGCCGTATGCGTTGATGACTCTCGTAAGCGCCGTTTTAAAGCCGGTCTCGTGCATGCCGCCCTCGGGAGTGCGTATATCGTTTGCGAAGGAGACGATGTTCTCGTTATAGCCGTCATTATACTGGAGAGCTATCTCCGCAACTGCATCTCCCTTTGCACCCTTGAGGTATATCACCTCGTCATGCACGGGGGTCTTGTTTTTGTTCAGATAGCTGACGTATTCTCTGATGCCTCCCTCATAGCAGAGCGTTTCGGCCTGCTCCATACCGGGGCGAGTGTCCTCGATATGTATCGTAAGCCCCGCGTTAAGAAATGCCTGCTCTCTCATGCGGTTATGAAGGATATCGTAGTGATAAACCGTCTCATCGAACATCTCCGGGTCGGGCTTGAAGCGCACCTTTGTGCCCGTTTTATCCGTTTCGCCGATGACGGTTATATGCTGGGTGATAACGCCGCGGGCGCATTTCATTTGGTGGATCTTGCCGTATTTATAAACGGTTACCTCCGTCCACTCCGAGAGAGC
>DCGN01000130.1:369-2193 GCA_002315275.1 Clostridiales bacterium UBA1777 | reverse complement strand
TTGTAGCCTCCGCCGCCGAACTTGCCGCCCGCGTGAAGCACCGTATATACGACCTCGAGAGCGGACTGCCCCGTCTGCTCCTGAATGTCGACCGGGATACCGCGGCCGTTATCCTCTACGCAGATAACGTCATCCGGTTCGATCGTCACGTTTATTCTGTTGCAGTAGCCGGCGAGGGCCTCGTCTATCGCGTTGTCAACTATCTCATAAACAAGATGGTGCAGACCCGATGAAGATGTGGAGCCTATATACATACCGGGGCGCTTTCTGACAGCTTCAAGTCCCTCAAGGACCTGAATTTGCGAAGCGTCATATTCCTGCGTTACTTTTTCAATGTTGTCAGCCATTTTTTCCTCCGGAAATCACTTTCTAAAAAAATGATTATTATTACACAAAGCCGATAATTATCAGCTGATTATACCGCTTTCGGCGCGCTTGAGCAGCGTGGCGGATGCCATCTGGCTCAGGTACACCGTTTTCTTATTCTTGCACCTGCACACCACGAATGTCTTAGGTATGTCCTCTGATGCGTTTACTACCTGCCCGGCCTTTTCTGCCATGGCGAGGAATTTTCTCGTTATATGAGACTGCGAGGTTATTTCAAGGTCGAATATGCCGATAATATCTTCCGTATTGACAACGGTGCCTTTTCCCAAATGCAGATACATCAGCTTATCTTCCCCTTATTGACCATTAAAACCTTTCCGCCGGTTCTTGCGGAGATGTTCTCGTCCTCACAGCAGGTTATAAGCGTCTGTCCGCCGCCGATGCGGTTTAAGACAAACTCCTGCCTCTTCGCGTCAAGCTCGGAGAGCACGTCATCCAGCAAAAGCACGGGGTACTCGCCCGTTTCGGAGAGGAATATCTCCCTCTCGGCGAGCTTTATGGACAGTGCTGCCGTCCTTGTCTGTCCCTGAGAGGCGTAGCTTCTCGCGGCCTTGCCGTTGATGCTTATCTCTATATCGTCCTTATGGACACCGGTAAGACATTGCGCGCTGTCTATCTCGGCCTGTCTGTGTCTCTCCTGATGGTCGCATATCTGATAATAGATATCCTTTGCCGCGGCAAAAGGATCTGTAACCGAGCTCACGGTCATATACTCAAGCTCCATGCTCTCGTCCTTGCCCGAAAAGTCCTTATGTATAGGAGAGGCGGCCTCATTAAGACGAGAGACGAACGCTGCGCGGTATCTTATCATCTGTGCAGAGCATCTTGCCATACCGTCCGAAAATTCATCGAGAGTATCCAAAAGCGACGGCTTTTCGCGCCAGTCCTTCAAAATGCGCGTTTTATGCTCTAAAAGACGGTTATAATCCGTAAGCAATTCGGTATACTTCGGCCTTATCTGCGAGATGGCGTTATCCATCAGCCTTCTTCTGACTGCCGCACCATCTTTTATGAGGTTCAGATCATCCGGGCAGAAAAGCACCGTGTTCACCGTCTCTGCAAGCTCGCCCGATGATTTTTTTACACCGTTTACGGTTATTTTCTTTGCCGAGCCAGGCTTGAGAACTATCTTTACCGTCTGCTCTCTCTCGTGGCTGTATACCTCCGCGAGAATTTCCGCGGCGGAATAATCAAAGCCTACAAGCTCTCTGTCAAATCTTGAGCGGAAGCTCCTGCCGCAGGATATCATATAGACAGCCTCTAAAAGATTCGTCTTCCCCTGCGCGTTTTCCCCGCAGATGATATTCGTGCCGGCATTGAATTCAGCCGTTTCCCACTCATAATTTCTAAAGCCGTTGAGCGCGATCCTTTTAATTATCATGCCTGTTCAATGAGGAGCTCTTTGCCCGCAAACTCGACCTTATCTCCCGCGCGTAT
>DCGN01000130.1:0-284 GCA_002315275.1 Clostridiales bacterium UBA1777 | reverse complement strand
GCTTCTCCGCCCGTGCCTACCATAGCGGCAAACTTCAAAAGGGCATCAAGCTTTATAAATTCCGTATTTATAGCTATTTTTTCCATAATCTATTTTATTTATTCTCCCGCTCTGAGTCTTACGGGGAGTATCATGAATGTGAAGTTTCCTTCGCCGTCGGCGGATTTGATTATTGCGGGGGAGGCGGAGGTGTTGAGGCAGATAAGAAGCTTGTCCTTGCCGGATGCCTTCAGAGCATCGCGGAGATATCTGTCATTGAAGCCTATCTCAAGTCCGTCTCCACT
>DCGN01000003.1:4510-5120 GCA_002315275.1 Clostridiales bacterium UBA1777 | reverse complement strand
GCGAATGCGAGACCGAAACGATGACCGTGTATTACGGTCAGGCGTATTCCGACCAAATGCCTACTCCTACAAAGCTGGGTTACGGCTTTGACGGTTGGTATACCGGCAAGACAGCCGGCACGAAGATAACCGCTGCAACCACATGCAAGCTGACTGCGGATCAGACACTGTACGCCCATTGGAAGGCAAAGCAGTACATGGTGAGCTTCGATGCAAACGGCGGTACCTGCGAATGGTCTGCAAAGGAATATACCTACAATCAGAAATTAGGCGAGCTGCCTACACCCACGAGAGAAGGGTATACGTTTAAAGGCTGGTATACGGAAAAGACGGGCGGAACGGTAGTTACCGTCAACACCACGATGACGTACACCTCCAATGTAACGCTCCATGCTCAGTGGACACCCGTTTCCGGCACGCTTACGCTCGACCCGAACGGCGGTACCTGCAGCACGAAGACTAAGACAGTGCAGTACGAGCAACCGTACGGCACTCTGCCTACTCCTTCCTTCCCCGGCCATGCATTTAACGGTTGGTACACCGAAAAGCAGGGCGGCGATCAGGTCACAAAGGACAGCCTTGTCGAAACGATAGGCAATTTCACAATTTA
>DCGN01000003.1:0-4329 GCA_002315275.1 Clostridiales bacterium UBA1777 | reverse complement strand
ACGCGCATTACCGCGGAGAGCACCGTTACCATCCTTGAGAATACAACTCTGTATGCACATTGGTGCGCAGATAAGAATGTTCTCAGGATTGATTCCAACAGTCTCGCAAACGGCGGCTCGGTATGGCTTGACGGCGTCGAGTACACCGCGGACAAGGGCGGAGTCGTATATCTCAAAAACGGCGAAAATGTTGACGTGGCGGTGATATATACCTACAACAGCACCTCCGAGACGGACAAGCATAAGGTCTATCCCACGGGTATGGAGGTATGGTTCGTCACAACGGACGGCAGCGGTATGCGCACTGCGACGCATCAGACCGAGCTTGACAATGTGCTTCAGTACGCGGGAAGCTCGATAAGAATAAAGGGAGTCAAGGGTATCCGAATGATAACCGGCATTCCCGCCGCCACACGCTCCACGCTGATCGACAGCGGAGTTGCCGGATACAAGCTCGTTGAATACGGCACGGCCGTCGGCTGGAAGGACAAGGTCGGCAGCGATGCGCTCGTTCTCGGAAAGAGCTACTGCCTGTCGAACTATGCGTATAAGCGCGGCAGCCTCGATGCGATCTACGCAAAGTCAAGCAGCAAGATCCAATATACAAATGTCCTTACGGGCTTCTCCGATGAGCAGTGCAAGCCAGACCTCCTCATGAGGTCTTACATGATCCTCGAAAATGACGCAGGCAAGCAGATAACCATCTACGGCGGCATTATCGAGAGAAGCATAGGCTACATCGCTTATCAGAATATGAACGCCTTCAGCGCAGGCACGGAGTCGTATGAGTATATCTGGCATATAATCCATGCCGTATACGGAGATCAGTACGACAGCCAATACAAGGGATAATATAAGAAAGCACGGTGCCGCAAAGACACCGTGCTTTTGAATAAGCAAAGGCAGACCGCTTGGCCTGCCTTAATGTTATTCGGAAACGAGGTTATTGACCCATTTTTTGCTGCGCACGAGATAGAAGCCCGAGAAGACCTTGATAAGGTCGGTGAGCTGAACTATCAGGTAAAACGGAACGATTGCCATGCCTGTATAGTGCGCGAGGCAATATGCAGTGGGCACGTTGACGACCCATACGAATGCGCTGTCAAACAAGAACGTAATAAGCGTCTTGCCCCCGCAGCGAAGCGTGAAATAGCAGGCATTCATAAAGCCGTGGAGCGGCATCATTATTGCCACGATGCGCAGGAAAGAGCCTGCAAGGGCTTTGACGGTGTCGGTGGTATTGTAGAACTCGGGAATAAGCGGTGCCACAAGGTACATTACCGCGCCCACGGCGGTGCACAGCGCTACACCGAAGGCGATGAGCTTTCTGTCCTCGTCAACGGCACGCTCAAGCTCTCCCGCACCGAGCAGCTGGCCAATCATTATAGACACCGTACTGCCCATCGCGAAGAACGCGCAGAAGAACAGATTCGATACCGTGGAGGAGATGCTGATCGCCGAGACAACGCTTAAGCCTCTTACGGAATAGCACTGCTGAAGCATCGTCATACCGAAGGACCACAGAAACTCATTGAGCAGAAGCGGTGTTCCCATGATGACAACGGAACGGAGAAGCGACGAGGGAATGGCAAAGGTCGAGAATATGTGTTTCACATAGCCGCGCCCGTCGGTATGTGTGTGCGTCCAGATGACAACTATTGCGCATTCCGCAACGCGTGCAATCACTGTCGCTATAGCGGCACCGACAACGCCGAGAGCGGGCGCACCGAGCTTTCCGAATATCAGCACCCAGTTGAAGAAAACGTTTATCAGAACGGCGGCAATGCCCGCTTTCATGGGCACAACTGTCTCGCCCGTCTCGCGAAGCGTGCTCGCATATGCCTGCACAAGCGCGAACGGCGGAAGCTGGAAGAGCATTACCTTCAGATAGTCCCTTGCAAAGCCCGCGGTTGCGGCGAGGTCAAGACCCTCTCCGTCATCGTGCAGGAACAACGATATGAACGTATCGCCCTTGACGGAGAGCGCCGTAATAAATACGACCACCGCAGCAAAGGCCAGATACAGCTTGAAGCGAAACGTATCGCTCACGCCCTTGTCGTCGCCCTTGCCGAAATATTGCGCGGTGAATATTCCGGGGCCTGCCAGCGCGCCGAATACGCAGAGGCTAAAAACAAATATGAGCTGGTTTATTATCGCAACTCCGGCCATCTGCTCTGTGCCTACCTGACCGACCATTACATTGTCAAGGAGATTTACGAAGTTGGTTATAACATTCTGTATCAGAACGGGGATCATTACAGAGAGCATTCTGCGGTAAAACGCCCGGTTCCCGATAAGCTTGCGAAGATCCATTATGCACCTCGGGTGAAAATAATGACGCTATTGTACTCTGTTTAGAAGAAAAAGGCAAATGAATTCTGAATTAATCCGATACTTTTTGCCCGAAGCTGACCTCGCTGACAAGCATAGCCCCTATTGCGATCACGGCGCCTATGACGGCCATGAGATCCATCGGCTCGCGCAGTACGGTTACGGACAGTATTACGGCCGTGACGGGGTCAAGGTAGCTGAGTATGGCGGCCGTCTGCGTGGGTACGTCGGCAACGCTGCCGAAATACAGCACATATGCGATACCGGTGTGAACGATGCCGGCAACTACGAGCATGAGCCACACAAACGCGCCCGCGGACAGATCGGTGCCGTGTTCTGTCAGCAAAATGTACGGGATCATAAATACTACGGAAACGGCAAGCTGGACGATGGTTCTGTCGATTCCGGAGAGCCCGGTGACCTTGCGGTTAAGAATAACTATCGCGGCGTACATGAGCGCGGCGATCAGCCCGAAAATGATACCGCCGATGCCTACAAAGCCGGTTTTGAGCACGCCGGAGACGAGCACCATACCGACAAGGGCAAAGAATGCGCATACGAAGTTCTTGCTTTGATGCTTCTCATGGAAAATAATAGGGGAGACAAAAATAACGAACACGGGTGCCATGTAGTAGCAGACGGTCGCAACGGAGACCGTTGTCATGTTGTACGCCTCAAAGAGGAGTACCCAGTTGAAGGCGAGCAATGTGCCGGAGATAAGAAGCGGCCGAAGATTGCGCTTTATCGCAGCTGTATCGATCTTCTCGCGCTTTATCAGCTTGACGCACACAAGAAACGCGAGGCCTATCATAGCCCTCGCAAGCGCAACGATCGACGAAGAGAAGGGTATAAACCTCCTCACAACGCCTATCGTGCCGAATATGAGCATGGAAAATATAATGCTGAGTCTTTTTCTGTCCATAACGTCAACCTCAGTGATAATAGCTCTGCGGCATGCGGAACATGCTCCGAGCTTTTAAAAAGCATTTCAAAACAACAATCAAAGAATATACGGAAAAATCAAATAAATTTTACCATAATCCGTCTTTTCCCGCAAGCACAAACAGTGATCCGAGAAAAATTATTTAGTAAAATCGAAAAATAACTATTGACAAAAGGGAGAAATCTGCTATAATCACACATGCCTTAAATGTGGCGCCGATAAAGGTGCAAGGCGGTCTTAAATGCGATCGACGCACCGCGGCTTTATGCGAGAGTGCTGGAACAGGTAGACAGGCACGTTTGAGGGGCGTGTGTCAACTGACGTGTGAGTTCAAGTCTCATCTCTCGCACCAATCCCGTTATCCGCAAGGATAACGGGATTTTCATATTTAATCAATATCGCCGGGGAGACTATTTGCTCCCCGGGGTTCAATTTTAGTCATCCAGCATTGCCATCAGCTCGCGGCCGTGAGCCTTAAGCCATTCGCGGGACTCGGCGTATCCGGGGTAAACACGGTTTACCTCAGCGTAAAAACGCTCCGAGTGGTTCATCTCCTTGAGATGGCACAGCTCATGCACGACTACTCCGTCAATGACCTCCGGGGGAGCGAGCATAAGCAGGCAGTTGAAATTGAGGTTGCCCTTACTGCTGCAGCTGCCCCATTTTGTGCGCTGGCGGCGGATGGTGATCCTTCCGTATCGAACGCCGACGAGCGGAGCAAAGTACTCCACGCGCTCCGGTATGACCTCAGCGGCCTTGCTGTACAGCGCCTTCAGCTCAGCCTGAGACAGCTTGTAGGAGGCTTCCGCTCTGCGCTCCTCGCTCATTGCAAGGTGCTTGCTTATCCACTCCGAATTACTCTCAACGAAACCGCGGATATCTTTATTAGAGGCAAAATGCGGCGCTCTGACGATAACGCGCCCGTCCTTGATTTGTATGGCAGCGGTCTTCCTTGACGATCTGATTATTTCGTATTCCATCATGCGCTCCGAATAACAGTTTGCCGCCATTATACCACCGCATGTGGGACAGGTCAAATCTGCTGGATATTCCGA
>DCGN01000105.1 GCA_002315275.1 Clostridiales bacterium UBA1777 | reverse complement strand
CACGCCCAGTCGACAATTCCGGTCGCGATCCTCGCGCCGAAGAATTTCGCCATCTCCCCGACTATCTCATTCGTGCTCTTTGCCTCGCTGTGAAACACCCACTTGCGGTTGGTGACATACGCGAACAGCACCGCCAGTATCCATGCAATGACCGTGCTCGGCATCACGCCGATCGACAGCATATGCGCGCATATCCAATAGGATATGACGTTTACCAGCGTCGTGCAGCCGCCGAAAAACAGATATAAAATTATATCTTTATACTTGTAAAATAGTTTCCTGACAGTTTCCATGGTTTGCTCCGATCCTTTTTTCAGCCCGCGGAAGCATGCGTACCGCCGTTTCTCGGTAATATACTATACCATTACGCTTCATTTTGCAAGGAGCGGCGAAAAAGGGCTGCACGCGCAGGCGGGGACGGATAACACGAATCAGAGAAGCCAGCCGCTGCCTATTATTCCGAATAGACCGCGAAGGTCTCAAGCGCACCGAGTGTAAAGTCAATATACGTTCGGCCGTTTTCGCAGCGGATGTTAAGCCTTGACGCAGGGTCAACGCTCTGCCAGTTTCCGTCCGGCAGCTCGACAGTATCACTAAGGACGGTATAGTCGGAGTTCGTGACTGATATTACGGTCGCGCCTCCGGTAAGGCAGGTCGTAATGAGGGGATGGTCATTTTTCTTATCCTCTGCGGCAAATTCCGCATACGGAATGACGCCCCATACCGAAAGCGTTTCTTTTATCCTTGTGCGCAGCACGGCGGAGGGTTCATCATGATAGTGCAGGAAGTACTGCGTTGCGATGTACACTGCCGAGCCGCTGCCGAAGTCATTGCTCAGCATCAGCGGATACCCGGGCATATATTCGCCTGCCACGGACTTCGCCGTTGTGGGAATGACCTCCTCGACGAATGTGCCCGCACAGATGCCGAAGCTGTTTTCCCTTACAAGCGTCGGGTGCGCCGTATAGAGCACATCCTCGCGCTCTATGCCGAACACCTCTCTCAGTCCCGCTCCGGGAAGCTCTCTGTAGCACAGGCCGCCGGGGCGCTTTTCCGCAAGGATGTAGTCTGCTATGAGGTGGCCGCCGTTTCCGACGAACTCCTTTATCGCGCGGCCGCACTCTTCGGAGATGATATACGAGCACGGCAATATAAGCACCTTGTATTTTGAGAGCGCGCCCTCGATGATCTCGTTCTCGCGGATAAAATCAGAGTTTATATGGAGATCGTTCAGCATATAATTCGCGCCCTCGAGACTGCCGAGGTAATTAGCTGTCATATTGTCGCCGTCCATCAGGTGGTTGATCCTCTGCGACATAAAAACGGCCACGTCCGAGCGACGCTCCGCCTTTGCGTACACAGGCGAAAGCTCCATCATACGCCTTGCGAAAGCGCCTACCTCGACCGTGCGCTTGAGCGGCTTTCCGTCCGGGCGGCACATTCCGAAATCGTTGCCCTCTATATCGCTGAGCCTCGGTCTCCAGCACCAGTACATGAGCCCCTTCGCGCCAAAGCCCGCGCGCATCATCAGCGCCGTCTTCAACTCATCGGCAGACGGCGTAAATGCCGACACGGCAAATCCGCCGGGGTTATCAAACTTGACCGAGCCGCCGCCCGCCTCTACGATAAAAACGGACTTGTTGTTAGCCTTTGCGATGCTTGAGGACATGGTAAGGTTGAGCGCGGAGTGCTTCGTCGGCTTTCCGAAGAGGCTTACGCCCACGATATCCGTATTCTCGGCGAGCTTCCATGAGTCAATGCCGTTGTCAATTCCGGGGAGCATCTCGGTAATAGTCGGCTGAGTCGCACCGTTTGCCTTGAATATTCTGTCGGCGTCAGCGATATGCCCCGCGAGGTTGCTCTCCATAAAGTCGCACCAATCGTCCCACGATTGGAAGCCGCCCTTTTGGCGTCTGTAGCCCGTGGGCGGGTTTACATCGTCAAAGCTTACATAGAAGGACGGACCCTCGTTGCCCCAGCTTTCGTTAAGCACGTCTATGCTGTCATATCTCTCTGCAAGCCAGCGGCGGAACTTCGCCTTTGTGTGCCTGCAGTAGCATATGACCGCGCCGATGTCGGCAGAGACGCTCTTGAGCGTGGGCTCACCCCAAAGCACAAACGCGCCGACTCTTTCGTCTCCCGCGAAGTGCTTTGCGACAGCCTCAAGATACTTGACTGCATAGCCGTGGTAGAGGGGGTCATCCATGCAGGGGATGATATATTCTCCGGGATACGGCGTGTTGCCCTGAGAGTCCACTACGCCCTCGGATTTTTCGCGCAGCTCCTCCATGAGCCAGCGCGGAGAATAGAAGCCGACGCTGTTCTGCGTGGCAACATTTACTATGGGCACAAGGCCGTTTTTCACCGCAGTCGCGACAAAACGGTCTATCTTCGTGAAATCGTATACGCCCTTTTCGTACTCGATATCGTGCCACTCGGCAAAGCCGTGCAGACAGCTGTAGCCAAGCTCCGCCATCCTTGCCATGTCGGAGTCCCACTCTTCCATGGGGGCGTGCTTAGTACGGCAGAAGGGAGCATACATTGCGCCGGTGAGAAATTTCTCGCTTACTGTTATCATATCCGGCCTCCCGTCAAAGTCCTTCTCTTATGGCCTGCTCGACAGCGCCGCGGACATACCATGCGTTATTCTCAAGCAGTCTTACGGCATTTCCTTCGTCAACTCCGACGGCGTTTTTCATGATGAATATCGCACGGCGGCGGAGCTTGGAGTTCGATACCTGCATATTGACCATAAAGTTTTTATAAACATATCCCATGCGGATGCAGACCGCCGTGGAGAACATATTCAGGATCATCTTCTGGGACGAGCCGCCCTTCATGCGTGTCGAGCCCATGACGACCTCTGCGCCTGTATCCGCAAAAACGAGCAGCTCAGTGAGCTTGCTCATCGGGCAGTCGGCATTGTTCACTATCGCGCCGACCGTGCAGCCGGCTTTTGCAGCCTCCTCCATGAACGCGCACACAAACGGAGCCTGCCCGGAAACGGAGATGCCTATAACAAGATCCCCTGCGGTGCATTTTGCGTTTTCAAACGCCTCAACACCCTTCTCGCGGCTGTCCTCGCAGCCCTCTGCCGCGCGGAAAACAGCGCCCGGTCCGCCTGCGATTATCGCCGTAAAGCTCGAGGGGTCAAGCCCGTAGGTCGGAGGGCATTCCGCAGAGTCGACAACGCCGAGCCTTCCGCTCGTGCCTGCTCCGCAGTAGATTATTCTGTGACCCGACGAAAGCGCTTTTACGCCCTCCTCGACGAGCTTCGCTATGTCGGGGATGCAGGCTGCGACTATGTCCGGCACCTTTTTGTCCTCATTATTGATAAGGCGGAGTATCTCCTCCGTTCCCACCTCCGAAATGCGGACGGTATCGGGATTTATCATCTCTGTGCTCATAATGCCATGCCCTCCGCAATCTTCTGAACGAAATATTTTGTGATAGCCATCGGGTTTGTAATGGCCTTGCCGATAACGACGGCCTGTGCACCGAGCCTGAGTCCCTTTACAACATCCTCGGGACTCCAGAAGCGCCCTTCCGCAACAAGCGCGGTCGACAGCTTGCGCGAGGCTATCTCCTCTATCATCGCATAGTTTGGCGTGTAAAGCTCCTCCTGAGTATGGAGTGCACCGGGAACGTAGCCCGCAAGCGTTGTGGAAACGGCATCCGCGCCCGCCTCGGCGGCGGCTTCAGCCTCGTCCGGAGTGCTGATATCGCCCATGACGAGCACGCCGAGCTCACCGTGAAGCCTTGCTATAAGCTCCTTGAGGGAGCTTTTTTTCGCATTGGACGGATAGAACGTCGCGTCAAGCGCAACGATGGACGCGCCCGCGTCAACGACCTCCTTTGCAAGCTCAAAGGTCGGCGTGATAACAGTTCTTCCCGTGTCATCCTTGACCTTGTTTATGCCGATTATCGGCACGTCCACGCGCTTTGAAAGGAGCGACACCACCTCTGCGCCGTTAACGCGAAGAGCGGATGCTCCTCCGATCGCGGCGGCGTGTGCCATAGACGCAAGCTTTTCCGGATCGAGCATCGGGTTGCCCGCCAGCGCTTGACTTGAAACTATCAAACCTCTCGGAAATTCCATCTTATTCTCCAATCTGCTTTTCTGCCAGAAGCTTTACGCCGCGGATAAGGCCGTCCCTCATATACACGGTCTCCGCATCGGAAAAGCTCGCTTTTATTTTCTTTTCAAACGCGCTCTTCCAGTATTCCGCGCAGCCTACCAGCCCGCCGACTACTCCTACGACCGGCTTTGCTCCCGGCAGCTTCTTTAGACCGTCCGCCACTAACTCGGCCATTTTTTCACCCGCCTCGGCCATTATGCGAAGAGCATCTTCCTCGCCGCTCTCACAGTGGCGTGCGACCGACTTTGAAATCGCGGCGATTTTCTTTCGCTCTATCGGGAAAAGGCGCGAGCGGACATCGTCCCTCGTCTTGCATATGGCAGTTACGTCACCGTCGGCACATATAGGCGCATTAAGCCCGGTTATCTCTTTCTGAAGCGGAGTCAGCGGTTCGTTCCTGTCAAGTGCAATGAGCGCCGCCCTGACGGCATTCAAGCCGATATCGTATCCGCTGCCGCCGTCGCCTATGTTCATGCCCCATCCGCCGCCGATGATGCGCCTTCCGTCGGGTGCCTGACCTGCGGTTATGGTTCCCGTTCCGGCCATGAGAACTATAGACGCGCCGCTCTCCTCGCCGAACGCGAGCGCGGCCTCACCCTCGGACTCTCTGTACACGGATACGGGAGCATCGCCGAGGCAGCTCTTGATGCAGTTATAAAACTGCCGCTTGTTTTTGCCGCCGAGATTTACTACCGCAGAGCGGATATCGTACTTCGCCGCAAGCGCGGAGACAGCCTCCCTCAGCTCCGGCAGATCCTCGTCCGACTCAAAGGATATCCCCAGCCCCTTTATACTGACAGTTTCGGAAAAGCCGTGCTTATCAAAGCATATTATATCGGTTTTGCTCCCTCCGGAGTCAATTGCAAGACAGTATGGCATGTTGCCCTCCTGTAGCATTATTTCATGATAATTATTTTATCGCAGCAAAATTTCAAAGTCAAGCCCCGGTGCTATTGAAATCGCCGTTTGTGAATGGTATTATAATAAAAAACGGCAAGCGAGGGCAGCACCATGAGTCCTGATTCTGTTCAGATCATAACATCAAACTACGCAAAATTGTCGAAAAACGAAAAAACCGTGGCCGATCATCTGCTCAGCCATTTTGACGCGTCTATCGGCCTGAGCGTATATGAGCTTTCCGATGCCTGCGGGGTGAGTCCCGCTGTTCCGGTGAGGCTGGCGAAGAAGTTGGGCTTCGCAGGATATAAGGAGCTCCGGCTGCAGCTTGCGCAAAGCCGCCCGATCCGTAACGATCTCTTTCTCGACCTTGAAAACGGCGAGCCCGGCAATGTGAAAAACGCAGTTGAAAAGGTCCTCCGCGCAGAGATGGATTCCATCCTCGCCACGATAGAGCAGCTTGATTATTCCGCGCTTGAGGCGGGAGCGAATATGATAGCGAACGCAAAGCGCCTTTTGCTCTTCGGCTGCAGCACCTCGTATGTTGCCTGCACCGACACGGCGATAAAGCTCCGAAAAGTCGGCAAGACAACGTTTGCGGCAGACAGCGCGGACAGCGCCGCCGCGATACTGTCAGGCTTCGAAAAGGGAGACGCGGTCATCGCGGTTTCTCACTCGGGCGAAACTTCAGCCGCGGTAAACATTCTTAAGCTTGCAAAGCGTCTCGGGTTTGCCTCCCTCGCAGTAACGACCTTCCCCGACAGCGCTGTCGGGAGGAACGCAGATGCCGTGCTCTGCACGCAGACAAGGGAAAGTCCGCTTCACAAGATCGCCCTCACCTCCCGCGTAAGTCAGCTTGCAATGCTCGATGCGCTTTTTATGGCATACTATTCGACAAATTACGAGCTTTGCCGGGAAAAGGTCGATGCTTCGTCACAGTTCCTCTCTGAAATAAGATAAAGAAACACGCGGAAAAGCTTTTTCCGCGTGTTTTGTCTTACTCAAGCTTTGACCAGTCGAACTGCACTCCCACCGGGAAGAGCTTCTCCGTGAGCATGCGGTGATACACCTCTGGCGCTTCATTCGGGGAGTGAACCTCCGTGACGAGGCTCTGAAGATCGAGCCTGCCTCCCTTTTGCAGGTTGAGGATGGCGTTCATCTCATCGCGGACAGTCCAGAAGCCGGGGTAAGAATCAACAGCCGGTCTTGCGGCGGTATGCGCACCGATGAGAGCTACGCCGGGGCCGTGGACCTTTCTGTAATAGTCAATAGTGAAGTCTTTATTTCTCGTGCAGCCGAGGAGGGCAACTCTGCCCTTCGGGCGGATAACATCAAGTACTCTGTCAAGCGCCTGACCCGAGCCCGTTACCTCTATGGCAACATGTGCTCCGCCGTTTGTAACGGACTTTACGTTTTCAACGAAATCATCATCGTTCGGGTTGAAGGCGTAGTCAGCGCCCTGAGCAAGCGCGAAATCTCTGTGCTCCTTCGTGCGGGCCGCGGCAATGATGGGCACTGCTCCCGCCGCCTTGAGCTCCTTGATGGCAAGGATGCCGAGGATGCCGAGTCCCATGACTATAGCGCTCTCGCCTATCTCTATCCTTGTCTTGCGGATGGCCGCCATCGGAAAGCACGCAATATGCGCAACGGACGCGGCGTTAAGCGGAACTGCATCGTCAACATGAACGAGGTTTGTGTCGGGGAACTCACAGTAGTTCTTGTGGAAGCCCCACCAGCCTGCAACGCGGTCACCGATCTTGAACTCCGTAACCTCGCTGCCGACAGCAACTACGGTTCCTGCGTCGCTGTACCCGCCGTAGCGCGGGAAGATAGGCGTTTCGCTCGGGCGGGGAGAAAAAGCCGCAACATCGAGGTCTCCGGAGATATTTGCTCTCTCGGTGCCCTGACTGATAGTTGTATATGCCATCTTGACAATAACGTCATGCGGGCCGGGGTCTTTGCACTCGACCTCCAGCAGCTCCGCCTTGTTGATCTCGGTGAAAACTATCTGTTTTGCTTTCATATCAGTTCCTCCTTATATTTTTGCTTGTAATTCTCCATTTTCCCGTGCGCCAGCGGCAGTAAGTCGAAATGGCGCGAACGGTCTCATCGGCCGCAATGCCCATCCATATGCCCTTTATGCCGAAGCCGCACACTATCGTGAACACGTACGAAAGGCCGACGCCGCACACCCATCCGGAAATGATGACGACGATGAGCGTAAACAAAACGTCCCCCGCTCCCTTGAGCGCGTATTCGTATACCTGGCTGACAGCACGGCTCTGCTCCGTGATAATGTCCACGAGCATAACGCCGAGCGCGAGTGAGATTATCTGCCCGTCATGC
The DNA here is from genome assembly GCA_002315275.1 of Clostridiales bacterium UBA1777. GTDB lineage: Bacteria > Bacillota > Clostridia > Oscillospirales > Oscillospiraceae > Limivicinus. The sequence goes on along the minus strand of DCGN01000105.1, from coordinate 36,256 downwards.
GTGAAGACATGCAGCAGCGGTACTCGAAGCAGCAGCACCGTGAGCGACAGCACCATGTTTACTACAACGGTGAACTTGACGAGATTCCTATTAAACTCGTTTGCACGGTCGTATTCCTCCATGCCGCACAGTCTGCCGACGAGGAGCTGGTTTGCCTGCCCGAACGTCATGCTGACGAGGAAGACATAGTTGAGAATATTTGTGAAATATATCTTTGCCGAGAGCGCATAGTCACCGAGCAGGGCGACGAACGACGTTGTTATCGTGAGCGAGAGGTTATATGACAGCGCGGAGCAGCCTGTCGGAATGCCTATACCGAGAATCTTGCCCGATATTCTGAAGAACTCCTTCATGCTTTCGGGACGCTCGGTTTTGATCTTCACAAGGCGGATAAAGCTCAGCGCGCACGCGAAGCCGATCACCTGGCTGATAACGTAAGAGCAGGAGACGCCCTCTACACCGATGACTGGAGAATACTGCGGCAGACGCGTGACGAACAGATTCAAAAGCAGGTTCATTATGTTCATGACGACGCCGGTGATAATAGTATACTTGGGATAGCCGTAGCAGCGCATAACACCGTTGCTGACTGATATAAGCCCCGTCAACGGAAGTACGATCACGCGGAAGCGGAAATATATCCTCGCATCCTCAAGAAGTCCCCCCTCCAGATTCATGAAGGTGAGTATCCCGTCCTCCGCGGCAAGGAGCACGGCGGAGAAAACGGCCGTCATCGTTATTGCGAGCGCGAATATTGTAAACGTGGCTTTTCTCGCGGCTCTGAGATTTTCGGCGCCGATATAATTGCTGATAACGGCGGAGCTTCCTCCCGCTATCGCGCCTACGAGCACGGTTATGACGCTCAGAACGGTATTCGCCGTGCCGACAGCTGCGGCTGCCTGTTCGCTGTAGTTGCTCAGCACCGCCGTATTTACCGTGCCGAGCAGATTGTTCATCAGAACTTCAAGGAAAATGGGTATCGCCAGCGAGAGAAGTGTCACCGTGCCTATTGAGGTAGTGACCGAAAAATCCGAAAAATTAAAACCGAACGGTTTGAAAGCTTTGCATGATGCCCGGTCGCGTAAGTTCATTATTTCGCCTTCTTACGGCACTATAGGGCAGACTGTCTTTGACATCTGCCCAATTGTGCTCCACAATAATGATAAATTATCTGGTTACTATCGTCCGGCGCTCGCCGAACACGCAGCGGCCTTTTGCTGCAAGCTGAAGCTCGGTAATGCCCGCGGGAAGGTCTATTCCGTTTGCGGAGAATATACCGTCCTTGAGGTATTCGGTGTCCTTTTCAAGCGCAAGCTCTGCAATTACCTTTCCGTTACGGCGCATTTCGAGCACGACCGCGCCCATGCCGTCTCCCGCGAGCCATGTCGCCTCGCGGAGGTTGCCCATGCTGGCGCGGATGTCGGCCTTGCCGTTGAGCGCAACCTCTCCGCCGTTTTTAACGGTTACGCCGTTTATCTCGACAAAGTTGAACTCGCCGTCCAGATACTTTATCGGGTTCGTGCCGTTATAGGGCACATTGCCGACAGCTATGAGCGGAGTATCTGCAGAGGTGGTGCCGAAGCCGGGCGTTGTGAAGGCAAGCTCCTTGCCCTCCTCCTCGGCCTTGCGGCAGGCGTGAACGCCGATGCCGTACTCTGGAACGCCGGGGATAACGCGGCCCTCCGCGGCTGCCCAGCTGTTCTCGTTGCGGTCTATCGGGCCGGAGCCGAGATAGAACTTGCCCCAGCCGCCGCTGTGTATATCGGGATCATAGCTGACGATCTCATCGGGCTGTTTGTGAGTTCTCTCAGGGAGAAGCCACTCCCTGCCGAGCTTCACATAGGACTTTGCAACCGGGCGGAGCGTCCCGTCGGGGTTGATCAAGCCGCAGTCAGAGCATTCGACACGCCTGAACCCGCCTGCGAACCACCAGGGAACGCTGCCGGCTATATCGCAGGCCTTGAACATTCTGAAAAACTGCTCATAGTACTTGGTTTGATCGTCATATCTGTATGCGGGCGGCGTGAGCGTTTCGCGCTCCCACATGAGCGCCGACCATGCGGAGTTGCCGGAGGAGCCGATAAGGTTGTTGCCGTATTCGACCCACACGACGGGCTTTCCGCGCGTGAGCATCTGAGACACCTTCGTGACGCACTGAGAGGCAAATCTGCCGTCCTCATCCTCCATGAAGGAATAGCCCTCAAGGCTGCTGTAGTCGATGTGCTTATTGGTCGCCGTGAGTATCGGGCCCGCGTCCTTGTAGAAGCATCCCATGCGGAAGCCGACGATATGGTTCGGGTCAACGCTTCTGATGTCGCTGACGGCATCGTTCCATATGCGGCTGAGATAATCGTCCATATAACGGCGGAAGGCGCAGATCTTGATCCTCCACTCGCCGTCAAACTCAAGCTGAGGCTTGGGAGGCGTAATAATCCTGCCGTCATCGCTGCGGTCGACGGAAACGCCCCAATCCTTCTCCGCGTTTTCGACAGAGCCGTAGCGCTCCTCTATCCACTTCACCCAACCGTCACGCCACTGCGGGAGATAGTTTTCCATGAAAAACTGATGGCCGGTCTCCCAGGAGATGTCATGGCCGAAGAGCGTGGGGTTTTCGTGGAGGCAGGCCTCGTCCATCAGCTTGCGGAATGCCTCGGGGTAATAGTGCAGGGGGTTCGTGGCGTTGGCATAGCTGAGGGAGAGCTTCATATTGTGGCGCTCCATGCGTAGCATGAAGTCCTTGAGCTGCTCTATCGAGCGGCCGAAGATATTGCCGTCAAGTCTTGTGAAGAGGCAGTTGATGCCCATGGCCTCAAGGAGGCCGAGGTCGCGCTCCACCTCAACGGGATCGTAGCTGCCCTTGTCGAGCCAGCCCATCCAGTAATCCTCGCGGTCATAGCTCGGGAAGAACAGCGGCCAATAGCTTATGCCGAACATATTCCATTGCTTGCCCGCAAGAGTGAAGTCTCTGCCGTTCACGCGGACGTACTCGTCCGGCTTGCCGGGTCTGTAAATATGAGCAAAAAGCTCCTGCCTGATCTCATCAATGACCTTGCCGCCGCAAATAAGCTCCGTCTCAACGGTATAGTCGCCCTCGCCGCCGAGAACCGCTTCCGAAGTGCACTCTGTGTAGGTGCGCGGCATGACGAAGACCTGCTTTTCCTCCGTCACGAGCGTCTCCCCGCCCTTTTTCACGGAGAATCTTACTGTGACGTTGAGGAAGTCCTGCGTGGTGTTGAGTATCTTCGCGCCGAGGGCAGCCCTCTCATTCGGAGAACAGACATACTTCGTCGCGCCTGCCTCATAGAGATAGAGGCCGCGCATCATTGTGTTGACCATGTCAAGGATGAGCTTGGGCATGCCTTCAACAGCCATAAGCTTCTGCTCGCGGATGCCGATGCAGCCGATGGCCGAGCCCATAGTGGTGGAGCTGACGGAGCCCGGGCGCGAGCCGTTCGTAAAGCGCAGATGGCCGCGCGTATCGTTGAGCATAATGAAGGCCGCCGCGCCGCGTCTGCCCTGTGCTCTCATGCTCTCCGCCATGACCTCAACGATGGGCAGGAAGCGGCTCTTGTGCTCCATGCCGTAGCCGATACCGTACGGTCTTGCGACGGGGCATACGACGGACGTGGGTGCGCTGAGCTTTATGCTTGCATCGGAAACGGGCTGCTTTTCGGTCATAAGATCGGTGACGTTCTGCTCGATGTAGACCTTGTGAGTAGGGATGAGGCCTTCGATAACGATATCGCCGGTCTTGCCGCTGTGCTGTGCATCAAGCACACCGTGGGGAAGCTCCTTCTTGACGTATACGCCGTTTTCTTCCTCGATAAGGTCGTTGAACAGCGGGCCGCCGAGCACGAGTACCTGCCCGCCCTGCAGCCAAAAATGCTTCATGGCCTGCGCAAACTCCGCGGGAACCGACTGTGCGTGAGGAATAACGAGCATACTGCCGAGAAGGGCAAGGTTCTTGCTCTCAAATTCCTTTGCCGTGCATTCATATACATAGTAGTCGTTTTCCTGTAGGAAACGGCCGAGCTCTATCGCGCTGTCTCTGTCAAAGCCGGGTCTCTCGTCCGTGAGAAGAACGACTGTCTTCTCATGGTACTGAAGGGAGCGTGCTATCAATTCGTTTTCGTGATGAAGTTTCATATCTGCCTCTCAAAAATCAATCTTTCAGTATGCCGACGGCGATAATTTCAAATGCCGTGCCCTTGTGCTTATCGTCCGCCTTCGGCGGAAGCACCTCGAATTCGACCGTGTGACTTGAGCTTTCAAGCCCCGCTGCAAGCGTCTTCGTCTTGAGCCAAGTATGGTCATCCATCCACCACGGACGGTCGTATTCTTCAATCTGCCACTCGCCGCCGTCAAGTCTCCAGCGGTAGTCCGCGGCCATCCAGCCGTAGCTTATCGTGAGGACAAGTCCGGTGCCCTCAAAGGCAAGCTTTGCGCGTGAGCCGACGCAGGTGGTGGACAGCACGCGCTGTACGAGCGGTCTGTCCAGATTGCGGTACAGTCTCCAGTAGCCGATGCGCTCAATCTCGGACAGGTCAACCGTCTCCTCGCGCTCCCAGTTGTCTGCGAACATGGGCGCCGTGTCTCTCGCAGCGGCTTTGCCGTTTTCATCCTCGAGCGTCTTTTCGAGCAGCGCATATACGGGGTCGGCATAGAATCTGCTGCCGGTATTTGCGGGATGCAGCCCGTCCGGAAGCCACTCCTCCCAGCGGAGAGTTCCGCGCAGGCACTCGTCAAGCGCGTTGTTCGCCATGAAAACGGAGCTTATGCCGTAATGCTCGGCAATGGCCTCAAACTCAGCGACAGACTGCGCCATCTCGCCGCGGAGCATAGGCTCGAGCATCTCTGCGCAGTAGGTGTAGGTTATAACGATGTCCGCATCTGTTCCCTTGAGGAGCTTACGGATAAGACCCTCGCGGCTTGCGTTTCTGATGGGTGTTTCGATCTTGTTGTCGTTGACAGCGTACTCGACGAACACGATGTCGCAGCCGCGGCAGATTATATCCTGCTCGGCACGCAAAACGGCATAGTCCGAGCCCGTTGCGCCTATAGCGGTATTTTCAACGTCAACCGTGACGTCGGGATAATCGGCCACTATCCGGCTTATCAGAAACTCGCTCCAACGCTCTCTTCCGCGCGGATCGGTTATCGAGCCGCCGATGAAGCCGACGGTAACGTGCTTCTTCTCGAGCATGGCGCGTCGGAACGCGCTCATATTTCTTAAGCGGTAATATTTGCTGAGATCCTTTTTCATTTTCTGCAGTTCCCCCATTTATTAACGGACACCACTTCATACTTTGCCCCGTCGTGTATCCTCTCGCCGGAGAGGGAGGCTGCAACGGTGGATGCGATCTGCCTGCCGTTTTCGAATACGCGGTAGTAGATATGCTCCGCGTCCGTGCAGGCCTTCCATGAAAGGCCGTTCTTCGTCTGCTTGATGCCGGTCACGGCAGAGGGCAGGGTGTCCTCATAATCGGTAGTGAGCAGCGTCATGCTGTGCATAGGCATGGTCAGTTTAACACTTCCGGAGGCTGTGTCAAGCTTTTCGTCATAGCTCTGCAGGTCGTTGAAATCGCTGTAGGGCACATTTTCAACGCTGAAGGAGTATTTTCTGTAGGCCTTGCCCGCATCAATCGCAAGCTCGACCTCGGCGTCCTTATCGCTGCCGGAAAGATTGAGCAGTATGAGGGAGTGGGTTTTGTCGGGATTTCTGACGGCGCAGCAGAGGATGCTTTCGTCGTCGCACTCGCACTCGAGCACGCGGCTGCCGCGCTTGAAGTATTTGATCATCAGGCCGATGGAGTACATGAACGGGCGGCTTGAGTAATCCTTATCATCGTCATCCCAGCGGAAGCAGCCGTTTTTGTTATAGCGGATGTCAATCCCGTGGCCGGAGAAGCGTGCGGTTTCGCATCTGAGCTGTCCCTCGCGGGAGGTGCTCCAGTCGCGGAGCATCGGGTCGGGATAGTCGCAGAACGACCAGTAAACGCCGCCGATAGAGCCGGCGTTGATAAGCGCCATAGCCTGCTCTACGCACATGAGCGCCGCCTCGGCCTCGCCGCGTCTGTCACCGTAACCCGCAAAAACATCGTTTCTCATGACCTTGGAGGTAAAATGGCCGCCGTCATGGATGCCGAACTCGCCGAGCAGAAACCGCTTCTGCTGCTGCAGAGCTACCTGCACCGCACGGCCGACCTCGGAATAAACCTTATCGTAAAATCTTCTGTCGTCATACCTGAGGCCGCAGATCTCGTAGTTATGCGCGCAGTAAGTATCGGTTATCTCGTCCATATGCTCGCTGCACCAATCGATCTGCCAGAAGTTTTGGAAGCCCGAACCGTCACTCGCGACGAGGCCGATGGGCATATCGCGTCTGCGAAGCTCCTTCCACAGGAGGCGCTGATACTCCTTGAACTTCTCCATGTCCTCGGATAAGAGAGCGTAGGTATTGCCGACGGAAAGCTCGTTCGTTGCGCAGAAGTAGCGGATATGCTTCATGTCGCGCTGCTTATAGAGATACTCGAGCTTGTCGACAACGTTCTTCGCAAACTCCTCCATTTCCTCATGGGTCTCATGGAAGGGCATGCGGCCGGGAACGACGTACATAGATGTGTCTGTCCTTCTGAAGGTAAGGTCATAGTAATCGGCAAAGCGATCCATGGCCTCCTGCGTCCAATCGGGGAACGCGCCGTAAACGCGGGTAAAGGTAGGCGCAATCTCATAATGAGACTTCAAAACGCGCTCATTTTTAAACTCGTCCGACATCATGCCGGACATGGTCGCCTCACTGTTGTGAAATCCCATACCGCCGAAGAGCCACTGCAGCTCCGGCTTGCTGACCTTGATATGTGCCATGTTTTCCTCCTATTAAAAAGGTGTGGAGCATAAGCGCTCCACACCTAATTCAGTTTTTATCAGCCCTTGACGGAGCCAGCGGTTATGCCGTCGAATATCATATTCTGCGCGAGAACATACATCAGCAGCATCGGGATCATAACGAGTATGAAGGATGCGGCCAGAACCGGTATGATCGATCCGTAGTTTGAGCCGTTAAATCGAAGCAGCGCCGTCGAAATAACGAGGTTCTTGTCGCTCGAAAGATAGAGGTAAGGGATGGTCATATCGTTGTAGATATTGACAGCCTTAAGGATGACAGCCGTAACGGTAGCGGGCTTCAGCAGCGGGAGGATAATGCTCCAGTAAATGCGGAAGTTGCCTGCGCCGGCTATTCTTGCGCTCTCATCAAGCTCGTAGGAAATGCTCTGGACGAACTGCAGGTAAAGAAACGTCTGGACAACGTCGGTGCCGGCATAGAGAACGATAGGCGCAAGGAGCGTGTCATACAGATGCAGGGACTTCATGACCGTGAATGTTGCGACCTGCGTGGTTATCGTGGGGATAACGCGGGCGCCCATGATCATGGCAATGATGATGCCGCGGAACTTGAACTTGAAGCGGCCGAGCGCGTAAGCGAGCATCGTGCCGAAGATAACGTTCAGCGTGATACCGGCAACGAGCAGGATCAGGGTGTTCTTGTAGGCGATAAGCATGTGGCCTCTTATAAACACCTGCACATAGTTGTCAAGGTTGAACGATTCCGGAAGCGTGAAGAGGCTTGTCTTCGCGAATTCCATGTTCGTCTTGAAGGATGCTATGATGAATATGACTATCGGGAGAATGATAATTGCGCACATGAGAAGGATAACGATGTACTTGACGACAAGCTCTAAGGCTTTTTTCAGTTTATAGCTCATAATCATTTATCCTCCCTAAAGAACACTTTGTTTTGCAGGACATACAGGACGACAATGACTACTGTGCAGAATATACTGTAAGCCGAAGCAAGGCCGTAGTTGAAGTATGTGAACGCGTAATCTATAGCCTGGATTGCAAGAGTCATAGAGGAGTTGTTCGGGCCGCCGTGAGTGATGACGAACGGAACGTCGAACACGTTGACAGCGCCGGAGATATTGAGGAACATCTGAAGGCCGATAATGGTCTTGATCTGGGGAAGCGTGACGTGGCAGAGCTTCTGCCAGCCGTTTGCACCGTCAATCGTTGCCGCCTCATAGTACTCGCCCGGGACGGACTGCAGAGCAGCAAGGTAGATGACCATGATGTAGCCGGTGTATCTCCACAGGCAGACAAATGCGAGAGACCAGTTGACGAGGGACTCCGTACCGAGCCATGAAATCGCCTGCAGGCCGATAGCCTTGAGAGCGATATTGATGGGGCCCTTGGTAAAATTATAGAAATAACGGAACATGAAGGATACGGATGTGCCGTTAAGAATGAACGGGAGGAAGATAACGCCGCGGAAGAACTTGCGGCCCTTGACCATCTTGTCGTTAAGGAAGATGGCAAGCATGAGAGCGAGTGCGTTCTGAACGCAGCCGCCTACGATGTAATAGAAGCTGTTGAACAGGGTGGACCAAAGCTCTTTGGAAGAAATGAGCTTTTTCCAGTTATAAAGACCGACCATTTCTGGGGTCTTGGCAAGTCCGTCATAATTTGAGAAGCTGTAATATACGAGCTTGACGGCGGGGTAGTATGTAAATACCAGAAGAAGCGTTACGGGAACAAGAACGAAAGCCGTGATAAACAGTCTCGTCTTGATTTTCTCCTTCTGCTTTGTCGTTATGGTTTCATGCATAGGTATTCCCTCTCTTATGCGCCTAAGCACAGGATGAATAGATGCGTGCTTTCAAAAGAAAAGGGGGAAATGGAACCATTTCCCCCTCCGGATCTAAAAGATAAAATCTTTCAGGACTCAGAGATTAGCCCTTGACCTCTGCGCGTGCAGCTGCCCAAGTTGCGTTGTACTCGTCAACGACCTTGGAGGAATCGTCAGCGATAACGTACTGCTGGATGTAGGTACCGAAGTTGATAGCGGCGACGCTGTTGATAGCAGCAAAGTCTTCGCTGACTCTGGACTCGGTGATGATGATAGGATCAGTTGCGAGCATCTCGTTGATTGCAGGGATGGAGCACTCAACGCCCTTGACGCAGGTGATCTGGTTGGTGTAATTAGCATAGTTCTCAGCAAGGAACTTAACGAGAGCGCAGGCTGCCTCGTAGTTCTCAGTGCCGACGACTTCCTTGCTCATGCCCCATGCCCAGTCAACAGCTGCGGAAAGGGTGCACTTGCCGCCGTTGAACTCGGAGTCGGGGAATGCGTAGAAGCCGATGTCATCAGCGCTCATGCCCAGTCCGAGCATGGTAGCGTAGATGTAGTTGCCGCCCATGTAGGTGCCGATGGTGCCGGCAGCGAAGTCAGCAGACTGAAGGTCCCAGTCGGAGGACATGAGGTCCTCTTCAACATAACCTGCCTCGATGACCTGCTTGTACTGGTCAGCGCAGCGGATAGCTATCTCATCGGAGAAAGGAGTATCGGTGTCAACAAAGCTGTCCTTCCAGCCGGCCTCGTGCTGGGAAGCTGCGTAGTAGTCAAACCACTCGCGCTGGGTCCAGCCGGTGTTGTACTGGGAGGTAAGAGGAATAACGCCGTCGAGCTTGGAGAGCTTCTCCATTGCGGCCATGAACTCGTCCCAAGTGGTAGGAACGGACTCGATGCCTGCCTCAGCGTAGAGAGCCTTGTTGTAAACCATGCAGCGGTAGCCGGCTGCCATGCAAGCGCCGTACTGTACGCCGTCAACAGTGTAGTAATCGGTGAAGAGCATCTCGGGGAGATCGCAATCCTCGAGGGATCCAAAGTAGTCAGCCCAGCTTGCTGCGGGGATCATGGTGTCACGAACCTCAACAACATCGGGGGTCTCGCCGCCGGCGATACGGACGGCCATGGTCTTTGCGTAGTCAGCAACGGTCTCAACGGTAACCTCAACATTGGGGTAGATCTCGTTGAAAGCGGCGATAAGAGCATCGAACTCGGCCTCGAGGTCGGTGCGGTGCTGAGCAACCGTGATCTTTCCGGTTACTTCGGGATGGGTGCCGTCAGCTGCGGGCTCGGCTGCAGGAGCTTCTGCGGGAGTCTCAGCTGCGGGCTCTTCCTTTGCAGCGGGCTCTTCGGTCTTTGCGCCGCATGCGCAGAGAGCGAAAACCATTGCAAGTGCAAGAACGAGTGCAAGCAGTTTTTTCATTTTGTTTCCTCCATAATAATTTGTGGCATAGTTATGCCTTGTGTTCAAATTGTACCGAATTTTGAACGTTTTTTGAATTAGTCTATGCCGTTTTTTCTTGTAATATTGCGTTTTGTCAAAAACAATTGGCATTATCGATAGTTTTTGTACCTGTTTTTTGTGCAATAAGACGTTAAAATCGCTTACATTTTGTCAATCGCGTCCTGTGCGATGGGGAGAATTTCCAATCTTCTCTTCTGAACAGGATTATTCAGCACATGCTGAGCATAAAAAAGCGTCATATTTCTTTTCATGTCAACAGCTGCGTATGTACCCGCCGTTCCGTTCCATCCGAAGTCAGTCTGTCTTCCGTCACCCATAGGGCATCTCACGCCGAGGCCGTAGCCGTAGCCGTAATGTCCGAGAGAGTACAGATTCTCATGAGCGCTCTTGAGTTGGCGGTCATTAAGCTGATTTGTCGTCATGAGCTCTGTAGTCTCTTTTTTCAGAATTACATTGCCAATTCGAAGGGCTTCAAGGAATTTGATGTAATCGTCCACCGTCGAGACGCATCCGCCTCCGCCGCTTGCACGGTTTTTCCCGTTCTGCGCCCATATTCTCTTTGTCGCATTTCTGAGCTCTCCGCTTTCGGGAAAGTACTCATACTGCGAGCAGATGCTGTCAAGCTCACTCTCCGGTAGAAGGAAGGTGGAATCATTCATTCCGATAGGTTCAAAAATATGCTTCTTTACATATTCCGCAAAGCTCTCCCCGCTTGCAATTTCAAGAGCCGCGGCCAAAATATCATGGCATATGCTGTACATGAATCTTTCGCCGGGTTGAAAAAGCAGCGGTTCATTTGCCATATAACGTGCAAATTCTCTGTTGTCGCAAAGGCCGTCCGTATCGGCTAAGCATTTTTTGACCATGGGAAGCTCAAAATCATAGCTGAATCCGGCACGCATACAGAGAAGGTCACGTATGGTAATCTGTCTCTCTGCGGGAACTATCCCGTTTTCGGTGCGAACTGTCATGTGTTCATATTCCGGCAGATATTTTGACAGAAGGTCATCAAGATCCAGCCTACACTCTTCATAAAGCTGAAGTGCCGCAGTCGCGGTTATAATTTTTGAACATGAATATATGTTGTACCGCTCATTGCCACACATCGGGGTTTGGGTTTCTATATCGCTCACGCCGGTGAAATAGCGGTATATGCACTTGCCATCCTTGTAAACTATGCAATCCACTCCCGGAACGCCGGCCTTAATATAGCTGTTAAGTTCTTCAGTCAGTTTTTCAAACATTTTGCTTCTCCCTGTTTTCAAAGCTGAGGAATATAGTCAAAATTTGCCGCGATATCGCGTATTGCGCGGGTCATCGGCTGATTGAGCGTGTCATCCTCGACATGGCGCTGCACCGTGAGCCACATGCACACGCCCATGAACGGGCCGACCGTGCGCAGAATTCTGAAGTGCGTTCCGTTTGCGAGGAAGAGGAACGGAATATCAAGCTCGCGCTTTAAAAGAGCGACCGTCTTGAGGTTCTCGGCTTCCTCCTCGGGGGAATTCGCCGCGGTGACTATCTTGGAAATGTCCGCGCCGCGGGACTGATGCTCAAGCGCTATCTTAAGCACCTCTTCGCCGGGCAGGAACTTCTGCACATGGGAGCTCATCAGCACCTCGCCGCCCTCGTCATGGATGCGCTCGATGGCAGCCTTCTGCTTGGCTATAGCTTCCCTGTCCATCGTTATCTGTATCGGGTCGGGGCAATAGAAATCACCCATCACGTCAAGCAGCGTTGCGCCGCAGCGCAGCATCTTCAAAAGGCCCTCAAGCAGCTCGTCATAGCTTGTATTCTCATTGTAGAGGCGCTTATAGTTCGTGACATATATCGGCCTATTGCCGAAGGAGGAGAATATCCTGCGGAGATTTTCCTCTGTTCTCAGCTCGGGAGGCATGTGCTCTATCTGAACGCCGAGCGCGTCCGCGCCGTCCCAAACGCTGTCGCGGCCGGTATTCATAGCGTCCTCCGGCGTGCGGCAGACGACTATGCTCGTGTTGAGGGGCCTGTCATGGCCGAGAAAGGATGCTTTTTTTATCTCCATCAATAGCTCCTGTTCCAGAGGACGTTGCGGCCGCCATCCATAAGGAAGGTCGTGCCGGTGGCGAAGCTTGCCTTGTCGCTCGTCATGAACATGATGGCGTCAACTATCTCCTGAGGCTCTGCGGCGCGGCCCATGAGTGTCTTCATGTTGGCCATGTTTGCGCGGGTGAGAACGGGGCCGGGTGCAACGCACAGGCAGCGAACGCCGATCGGGCCGCCGACCATGGCGATGGACTTGGTGAGACCGTTCATAAGAGCGGACTTGGTTGCGGAGTAAGCAACGGCGCCGTCGCTTCCCTCTTCGCCCGTGATGGAGCCGAGATGGATGATAACGCCGGACTTCTGCTTTGCCATCTGCTGAAGGACGGTGTGGTCCATGTGCATAACGCCCTTGAGGTTGAGGTCAACGCTGTAATCGTAAACCTCGATGGGTATATCGTAGAACACGCCGGGCTTGTTGAACATACGGGTCGTTGCACCGCCAGCGAAGTTAATGAGGATATCGATGGAGCCGAAGGCCTCGACTGCCGCATCTCTTGCCGCAACGCAGGACTCGTAATCGATGACGTCCGTGTTCACGCCGATGACAGAGCCGCCCTCTGCCTTTATCTCTTCAACGCACTTGTCAAGTCTTTCCTGATCTCTTCCGAGAAGGACAACGTTTGCGCCCTCCTTGGCGTAGCTCTTGCCCGCAACGAAACCCATGCCGGAGGAGCCTCCGGTGATCACTACTGTTTTACCCGCAAATTCCATGATAATCCTCCTGTAAAAATATTGTTGAGCGCGTTTGCGCTTATATCACATCTTTTTTCTGCAGCCGTCGACCTGATAGTTCTGGCCGGAAATATAGCTTGCCTCATCGCTTGCGAGGAAGGCAATGAGATTTGCGTTCTCTGTATGAGTGCCTGTTCTGCCGGTGAAGGAAAGGTCGCTTGCTTCGGGAACATCCTGCTTGTTGCTCACGCTGCCGGGAGAGACGCAGTTGACGAGGATGCCCTTGTCGGTAACTTCCTTTGCAAGTGCCTTGGTGAAGGAAATGATAGCTCCCTTGGTCATGGAATAGTCCACCTGCAGGGCGTTGCCGTAAACTCCGGCGACGGAGCCGATGTTGATGATCCTGCCGTAGTGATTTTCCAGCATATTCTGCAGCACTTCATGCGTGAAGTACATCGTGCCGAGAATGTTGCAGTCGATATAATCCTTCCACATGGAGCTCTCCGTCTCGGCAAACGGAATCCAGCGCCTCCAGATGGCAGCGTTGTTCACGAGAATATCAATCTTGCCGAAATGCTCAACTGACTTTTTGACTATATCTTTTACGGCCTCTTCATCGCTTACGTCGCATTTGAAGATGAGCACGTCTACCTTTTTGCCGAGCTTCTCCTTCAGCGCCTCAAGCTTATCGAAGCTTCTTGCCACGAGAACGAGATTGCAGCCGAGCTCTGCGAATTTCTCAGCCGTAGCTTCACCGATGCCGACGCTCGCGCCGGTGATTATTGCGGTTTTTCCTGTGAGTTCGATCATGATTATATATCTCCTCTGTTCTGATTTTATAATCTGCTGTAAACCATCATAATTATATAGGCGGTTTTCCGCACAAAACAATGGAAAAAACCGCGAAAATCCGTATTCCGCGGTTTTGCTGCCGTGATTATTCCTCGGCGAACTTCTGGAAGTGCTTCGGAGTCATGCCCGTCTGCTTCTTGAAAACCTTTGAAAAATAGGCATAATCGCTGTAGCCGACGAGCTCGCTCACCTCATACACCTTGTATTTGCCCGGCTGCATCAGAAATTCCTTCGCCTTCTGGATGCGGATATCGAGCAGATAGTCCATGAGGTTGTGCCCCGTCTCCTTCTTGTAGAGGCGGAAGAGATAGTCGCGGCTGAGCTGAAGATGATTCGTGACGGCATCCATATCGAACGCGGCGTAATTATCCTCCACCTCGCGCTTCATGTAGAGCGTCTCGCGGGAAAGCGAAGCGCTCGCTATTCTCGCCTCGCCGCCGGACTTATCCGAAACCATAAGCCTGTCAAGCAGCTTTTTCAGCTCCTGCGTCTCCACAGGCTTTACGAGAAAGCTCACAACGCCGAGATCAATCGCCTTTTTTGCGTACGCGAACTCGCTGAAGCCCGTAAGCACGGAGCATAGCATAGAGGAGTTGAGCTTTTTGACCTTTTCTATAAGCTCAAGGCCCGTCATCTGCGGCATACGGATATCGGTTATAAGGAGATCGATATTCTTTGCGTTATCGCGTATATATGTGTATGCCTCGTTCGCATCGGTAAAGGTCTTAGTTTCGTATCTGGCCTCGCCAATGTGACGGATGATCTTTGCGAGACCGTCAGAGATGAGCTGCTCATCGTCAACTATCACTATCTTCCACATTTTCGCCCTCTCCTTTCATTTTATCGTATGGGAGCGATATTCTTACAAGCGTTCCCTTGTTCTCTTCGCTGAGAACTGTCAGGCCGTAGTCCTCGCCGTAATAGAGGTGTATCCTCTCGTTCACATTCCTCATGCCGACGTGGCGATTGTCCTTTGCCTCGCTGTATCGCGTTTTTATATTGCTGCGCAGCTGCTCAAGCGTTTCGCGGTTCATGCCGAGGCCGTTGTCGCGGATGTCTATGTTGCAAAGCTCGCCGCGGCGGGTAACTGTTATGCTGATCTTTCTCGTCTGCGCGAGCTTCATCTCAAGGCCGTGGAATATGGCGTTTTCCACGATGGGCTGGATAAGAAGCTTGATAACATGCAGCTCCATCAGCTCATCCGGAACATTGTTCACAAGCGTGATCTGCCTCGGATAGCGCTTGTTCTGGATCCTTATATAGTGGTCGAGATATTCTATCTCCTGGCGGATGGTAGTCATCTCGTTCATTGTCGTGATGTTATAGCGGAGCATCTTGCCGAAGGAGGCTATCAGATCCGCGAGCTCAAAATCATCCTTTTCCACTGCCATCATGCGGAAGGCCTCGAGCGTGTTGTACATGAAGTGGGGATTGATCTGCCCCTGCAGGGCATCGATCTCCGTCTGCTTCTTTCTTGTGCTCACATCGACAAGCTGCTCGGTCATATCGTTCATGCGGTCAAGCATGCGGTCAAAGTTTTCTCCGAGCACGCCTATCTCATCGCGGTAAGCAGGGCGGAATCTGACCTTCCAGTCGCCGTTTTGGACCTTTACCATCAGCTCCGCTATCTTTGTGAGCGGCTTTGTCACGCTCCTCGTGAGGAGAGTAATAATAAGGATCATGCAGACGCTGACGAGCACGAGCATGATTATCATGAGCTCTCTCGTTCTTTGCTGGTTCTGCATTATCTCCGTGCGCGTTGTGTAAATAAGCACGGCGTATTTCCCGTTGCTCTCGCGGGAATAGTAGCCGATATAGTCGCCGTTTGAGAAGTTTTTGCCGATGCCGGCGTCAGCCTCGGCCTCTGTCTTGAGCGAGAGCGCGATCTCGCCGTCCGCCTCGGATTCGGACGAGAAAATTATCTCTCCCTGCGACCCAAACACGGTCGCCACGCTTCCCGCGATATCCTCAAGCTGCTCGCAGGCCTCGATAAAGACACTTCTCGGAACGCTTATGCTGATAAGGCCAACCTCCTGAAAGGTCGAAATGTTCTTCAATATCCTCGACAGTGTGCAGACGAAGTTCTCCTCCGTTTCGGGAAAGCCCGTTATGCAGACGGCGCCGTTTTTCTCCTTTGCCGCCGCGTACCACTCGTCATAATAATCCTTAACTACATATGACAGATTCGTCAAGGCGCTCGAAAAGAGCGGCCTTCCGGACTTGCTGTACAGCGCGATTACATGGTGGAGGCTGTCGGTAGTGCCGACAACGTCTCGCGAGTACTGCATCTTTTCAACGCTTTCGTTTGAAAGGACTCGGTCGTTTTTCATGTCCTCCTGCATTTCCGAGGAGTAGAGCGGAGCCTTCGAGAGAGCGTTCAGGTTCGATATGGAGTTGTCCATTATCGTTTCAAACGAGTATGACACCTGCATGAACAGAGCGCCGGTGGTGTTCTCCATATCCTGCGAATAGAGATTCCATTCTATGCGGAAAATGATCGTAAGCAAAAGGAGGATGACCGCAGTCAGCATAATACTGAGCTTCTGCGCAAGCTTCAGATCAAGAGCCCACGTTTTCACTCTCTGCCATAATACTGCCATGTTCATCCTCCTCGGAATATTTATTTTACTCTATGCTGTCGATATAATCGAGCATCATCTTCATGCCCTGAATATAGCCGGTCTGATATGCTCTGGCGGTCTTGCCCCAGCGGGTGTCATCCGTGAGGAACGGAACATGGTCATCAAGCACGAGACCCTCGTAGCCGCAGCGCTTGAGCTTCATGAGCACCTTTGCGGGATTGTAGCGGCCGTCACCGAGGAAGCACTCCTGGAAGCACTCGATATCGCCCTGAACGTCACGCAGATGGACAATGGAGACCTTTCCGCGGGGAACGAACTCGTCGATCATATCCATAACGTACTCCTCGCCGCCGAGCTGTGAGAAGCAGCCGAGGCAGAGGTTGAGACCCCACGCGTCGCTGTGGGTTATCTCGTCGGCCTTGAGATAGTCTTCCTTGCTGATAAAGATGCGCTCTACACCGCCGACCTTGTCTACGGGGGGATCGGATGGATGAGTTACGAGGCGGACACCTGCCTTCTCGGCCTCGGGAAGAACAGCGTTCATGAAGTACGTGAAGTTATCCCAGAGGTCCTGTCTCGTCGGCACGGGGACGTCCTCGCCGAACTTGACCATGAAGTTTGAGCTTCCTCGGGTGGCATTGGGAACCTTATCTGCTATTGAGTGATCCCACGCCATGACCTTTGCGCCTCCGCGGGAGGGCTGCTGGAGCGTTGTGCGCCATGCCCATGTGGGGCAGAAGTGATGGCCGAGAACGGGAATACCGACCTTGCCCATGTTCTGAACGGTCTTGATATAGTTATCGATCTGCTCGTCACGGCCGGGCAGGTTGAGAAGGATCTTGTTGTAGAAGCGGATAGGCACGTTCTCGATCATCTCGAGGTTGAGATCGAAACGCTTTGTGTACTCCTTGAGCCATGTCAGCGCCTCGACTGTCCAGAACTGCTCATCGTCGGTCGCGATGGGGGGAGTATTGAAGTGGAAGCCCTCTGCGCCGAGCTGGCGGGCCATCATCATAACGCCGTCGTTGAATTCCTTTATTGCACCGAATACTATCTTCATTGATTATCTCCTTAATAATTAATATCCGCCTGCGACTATGCTGTCCATGCCGCCGTCCATAACGAGGCTGGACCCGGTCGCGTTTCCGGATGCGTCGGTAGCGAAGAAGTATACTCCGCCTGCGATCTGTGCGGGAGTGGATACGGTTCCGAGGGGAACGAGGCTTGCGCGCTTTGCCGCCTCAGCGGGGTCCATTGCGTCGTAGCGGGTAGTCCAGATGGGTCCGGGCAGGACGCAGTTGACTCGGATGCCGTAGGGTGCGAAGTCAAGAGCGAGAGCCTTGGTCATCGTGCGGATGCCGCCCTTGGAGGTGCAGTATGCGCTGCGGCGGGGCAGAGAATCGCGGCAGTTGATGGAGCCGATGAAAACGATCGTGCCGGTCTTGGCCTTGCCGGCCTTGACCATCTCGCGCGCGGCGATGCGTGCGGGGGCAAAGTAGCCCATGATATTGGTGAGGAGGGTGTTCTCCCAATCCTGAAGGTCGATGGTGAGAGGATCCTGACCGATGCCGAGGTCTGCCGCGGCACACACGAGGGTATCTATAACATAATCCTTTTCGGCGATTTTGGCAAACACTTCTTCCGCCTCGACCTTTGCGTTGAGCGGGTTAAAGCCGATGCCGTAGCAGGGCTGACCGTACTTTTCGGAAAGCTCCTTTGCCTTTGCGACCGCATCCTCTTCCCTGCGGCTCGTTATAAATACTGCCCAGCCCTCCTGCAGGAACTTCTCGGCAATGCCGAGACCGGTATTGCGGACAGCGCCCGTGACAAGAACACTTCTCTGAGTTTTCATTTTTCTTATTTCCTCCGAATATTACTTCGATAAACGCATTTTATGGCCGGGAACGCCCTTTGCTCCCGTGCGAATGGCAAACGTTGCGCCGGCGAGAGGCTGCTGTCTGATCGGCAGACCCGTTGCGGCACTCGTGATAATGAGCTCTCCGAGGTCGTCTCCGGCGAAGATGCAGCAGCTCGGCTGAGCCGTGGGCATCTCGATCTTCTCAATCATTTTGCCCTGAGCGGGGTCGATGCACATGACGGACCAGCCGCCCCAAAGTGCAGTCCAAAGGTTGCCGTCGGAGTCGATGGTCATTCCGTCGGGATGGTGGCCTTCGGGGTAAGCGAACACCGGGCGGCGGTTTGACACGGTACCCGTAACAGGGTCAAAATCAAAAGCATCCGTTCTGCCGGTAGGCGTATCGTTATAATACAGTATACCCCTTTTTTCATCCCATGCAAGACCGTTTGAGTTGCCTACGCGGTCAAAAAGCTCAACTATCGACCCGTCATGCTCCATGCGGTAAAATGCAGCCGTGCCATCGAGCGAGAACGTGCCCATGTAGAGCTTGCCGTCAACTCCGACCTTGCCGTCGTTATATCTGTCGCCCTTGATGGGATAGGTGTTGTTTATCGGGGTGAGGCTTCCGTCATCGTTTATCCGGTAGATGCCGTCCTCACCGCCGCCGAGGATCGCCCCGTCCTCTCCTTCGAAAATAAAGGGGATCATCTGCGGCACTATTATATCGCGGACTCTGCCCGTCGGCAGATGGATCCTTCTGATGCGCTTGCCGCGGATATCGGTATGGGCTACCTCCTGCGTTTCGGCGAGCCAGATAGGACCTTCGCCGACTACGCAGAGCGCATTTGAGAGAACTCTCAATCTGCTGTCCATATGCTTATCTCCTCATCTCTGAACTCTGCCGGAGCCGTCGCCGTTCATGAGCGCGGTGACCTCGGAAACGGATACGAGGTTGAAGTCCTGCTCGATGCTGTGCTTGAGGCAGGATGCCGCGGTTGCGAACTCAAGAGCCTTCTGATCGTCAAAGCCGCTGCGCATAGCGTAGATAAGGCCGCCGCCGAAGGAGTCGCCGCCGCCGACGCGGTTGACGATATGGATGCTGTATGTCTTGGAGAAGAAAACCTCGCCGCTGTGATAGAGCATTGCGGACCAGTCATTATCGGAAGCAGAAATGCTCTTGCGGAGCGTGGTGGCAACATAGGGGATGTTGAACCTCTCGCTGATAATCTTTGCCACCTCGGTATATCCTGCATGGTCGAGAGCGCCCTTGGTAACGTCGGAGTTCTCAGCCTTGATGCCGAGCACCTTCTCCGCGTCCTCCTCATTTGCGATGAGAACGTCAACATACTCGAGGATCTCGCTCATGGTCTTCTTTGCCTGCTCGGGAGTCCAGAGCTTCTTTCTGAAGTTGAGGTCGCAGCTGATCTTAACGCCGTGAGCCTTTGCGGCCTTGCACGCGACAAGACAGAGCTTTGCAGCCTTGGGGCTGAGTGCGGGAGTGATGCCGGTGAAGTGGAACCAGTCCGCGTCGGCAAAGATCGCATCCCAGTCGAAGCAATCCTCGTCGGCAGTGGCGATGGCGCTGTCCCTGCGGTCATATATAACGGTGGAAGCGCGCTGAGATGCGCCGCGCTCGGTGTAGATGACGCCGATGCGGTCGCCTCCGCGGACGATAAAGTCTGTACCGAGGCCATACTTGCGCATGTTTGCGATAGCGGCGTCGCCGATAGCATTCTCGGGAAGTCTGGTGATGAACTGGGTCTTCATGCCGAACTGTGCAAGCGATGCGGCAACGTTTGCCTCCGCGCCGGTATAGAATGCCTCGAAGGTCTCTGCCTGAATGAAGCGCTTATAGCCCACGGGCTCGAGGGAGAGCATCAGCTCGCCGAATGTAACAACATTTTTCATTTGATGATCCTCACTTTACTATATGGATCGCAAAGCCTGCGATCTCGTCCTTAAGGTATGCACAGGTGACATTGCCGTTTGCATCGTACTGGAAGCTCTCCTCGTTGAGCTCAACGCCCATGCCCCTGAGCCATGCCATAGCGCGCGGCATGCTGCTCGTGCGGAAGCCGATGTGGCCCTTCTCGCCGTAGCCCTTATAATTCATGCACTCGACGGCCTTGCCTGCGAAGGTGCACTTTGTGCGCTTGTCAACGGGCATATCGAAAAGCCTTGCAATGAGCGTCGCAGTCTTCTCCGCCTCTTCCGCGCTGCCGAGATTGATGCCGACATGTGCAAGCTCGAAGTTGAGTCCGGCACGGATAGCCTTGCGGCATCTTGCGGTTATTGCGTCATAATCCTCTGCTGCAAGCTCTGCCGCGGGAGCGACGAAGCTTCCGCCGCAGGCAACGATCTTTTCATTCTTGAGAAGGTTGCCGAGGTTGTCGAGCGTGATGCCGCCGGTGAGCATGAAGCGCATGCCGATGAACGGGCCCGCATATGCCTTGACAGCTGTCTCTCCGCCGAGCACGTCCGCGGGGAAGAACTTCACTATGCGAAGGCCGCTCACATAGGCTGCCTGAATCTCCGATGCGTTGGAGCAGCCGGGGATGATGGGCATGCCCTTTTCGTTGCAGTAATCAACGAGCCTCTGATCGTAGCCGGGGCTGACAATGAAATCCGCACCTGCGGCCATGGCATCGTCGATCTGTTTGACAGTCATAACGGTGCCCGCGCCGACGAGCATATCGGGATATGTTTTCTTTATTCTCTTAAGGCTTTCAACCGCCGATTCAACTCTGAAAAGGACCTCGATAGTGGAAATGCCGCCTTCAAGAAGAGCCTTTGCAAGCTTCTCTGCCATGTCGGGTCTCGGTATCTTAATGACCGGAACTACGCCGATCTCTTCAATTCTCTTATATGCGTCCATCTGTATTTCTCCTTTACAATTTGACTTTCATCTATTATACTCGCCTTAATTGCAGGATAACAATAAAGAAACCGCCTTGAAAAGTCAATGTACATTCCACGCAAGTTGACAACGCTTCACACAGGGAGGCTGACATGAACATTCTAAAAGGCGCTCACTACGATGTAATAGTATTCGGCTGCGGAAGCGCAGGCTTTTGCGCCGCCGTTCAGGCGGCAAGAAGCGGCGCGCGCACTGCCGTTATAGAGAAATACGCCGTTCCCGGCGGAGTGATGACGGTGCTCGGCAACAACTGCGTCAGCCAGTTCAACAATCCGTTCCGCACGGAAAAGAAAATGATAATCGCGGGCATAGGCTGGGAGTTCTGCCGCCGCCTTGAGAAGATGGGTTACGCCGAGATCCCCGATATGGACGCGCCGTACACCTGCCACTGGCAGTATGACGTGAAGGTAAACCCCGTTGCGGCCGCCGTATGCATGACGGACATGCTTGCCGAAGCGGGCGCTGACATCTATCTCGACCAGAGCCTTGTATCGGTCGAGACGGACGGCAGACGCGTGGCAGGCGCAATCATCTCCACCGCGCAGGGTCTCACAGAGCTTACGGCAGAGATTTATATCGACTGCACTGCCGACGCCGTTCTCTGCTCCCTCGCAGGCGCGGAAACTATCGTTGGTGACGGAAACGGCAGCATTCAGCCCGGTACGATGCGTTATTATCCGTTCGTCTCCGACCCATCCTCACCCGAGGTATCCGAGCTCGTTGAATTCCGCGGCGATAACCGCAACCATATCACGGGCTATAACTGCGCCGATAGCTTTGCAAAGACGAAGGGCGATATTCAGGCTCTGCACACGGTGTTTGACCGCATGGAGGAGCTTCGCAGGGCAAACGCACCCGCGCAGATAATCGGCATTGCCCCCTCCGCGGGAGCGCGGGAAAGCCGCAGGATAGTCGGCAGAAGCTGCATGGCCATAGAGGACTATAAGTCAGGTCGCTTATTTGATGACACGGTGTGCTATTCGTTCTGGTTTGTGGACGTGCATCTCGATACGGGTGGGTCGCGCATAGAATATCTGACGAGCGGCGCAACGCCCGCTCTTCGCTACAGCGCGATGGTTCCGGAGAAGCTTGACAATGTGCTCGCCGCGGGCAGATGCGTTTCGACCGACAGAGACACGAATTCCGCGCTTCGCGTTAAGGCCACCTGCATGGCTCTCGGTCAGGCCGCCGGCCTCGCCGCCGCCATCGCCGTCAGGGACGGTATCGGCAGCATGGCTGATGTGCCTACGGACAAGCTGAGAAAAGAGCTCTCAAAAACCGGCGCCATAGTGCCGGGAATAGACGATTTCAGAGATTACAAGGCGTCAATAAAGCAATAAATATAACCCGAAGCAGACCAAGCTGCCTCGGGTTATATTATAGTTGACTGTATCGACTCTGTGTTTTTCAATATAGGCATCAAGCGATTATTGCCATTATTCTCTGCCGTCCTCGACATTGAGGCCGTATTTTCTCAGTTCCGCAAGAGCCGTCTGTATCTCGTCCTCCGTGGGGATCTCCATGACCTCGGGCGTTCTGCCGATGGGAGAATACTTGCTGTTGCCGAAATCGTGGTACGGAAGAAGCTTTACGCGCTTTATACACGTTAGTTCGCCGAGCATCTTGCCTATGCTGTCTATCTGGTCCCCGTTATACTTCGGCACGAAGGGGATACGTATCTCGACCGATGCGCCGCGCTCGTTCAGCATGCGCAGATTTTCAAGAATAATACCGTTCGGTCTTCCCGTGGCGAGAATGTGCTTTCTCTCGTCGAAGCCCTTTATATCAAGGAGAAACGTGTCCGCGAGGCCGATGACAGATGCCATCGTCTCCTTGGGTACGAAGCCGCAGGTGTCGAGCGCGGTATTGATGCCCTCCCGCTTCAGTCTCGTGAGTATCTCCTTTACAAATTCGCTCTGCATGAGCGGCTCTCCTCCCGAAACGGTAACCCCGCCGCCCGAGCTTTCGAAAAACGGCCTGTCCTCCAAAAGCTTCGGCATAAGGTCATCAACTGATATCTCCTCGCCGTAGAAGCGAAGCGCCTCTCCGAGGCAGATCGGTGAGCATTTTCCGCAGGCCGTGCAGAGGCCGGGATTATATACATGCTTCCCGTCCTTCATCGTGTGCGCAGGGCATATCTTTGTGCATTCTCCGCAGTCGAGGCACTTCTTTTCCAAAAATGCGAGCTGCGGCTTGGGGCTGATGCATTCGGGATTGTGGCACCAGCGGCACTCAAGGGGGCAGCCCTTGAGAAAGACGGTAGTGCGTATCCCGTCGCCGTCGTGTATCTCGAAGCGCTTTATTCCGACGATCCTGCCCATTATTCCACCCTCTGAAGCTGGCGGATGAATTCGTCCTGCATATCGGGAGACAGCTCAACGAAGTATTCGTTCCAGCCGCACACACGAACCTGCAGCGTCGGATACTTCTCGGGATGCGCCTTCGCGTCGATAAGCTCCTCAACGTTCATAACGTTGCCCTGGATCGAGTAGCCGCCGTTATCAAAATACGTCTTTATCATGCTGTACATCGCGTCAAGCCCGCGTTCTCCCTGAACGGCCGAGGGGTGCAGGATAAAGTCAAGCACAGCTCCGTCGACAAAGTCGGTGGCATCCATCGCAGTCGCAGACTCGACAAGCGCGGTAACGCCGTTTCTGTCCATGCCGTTGGAGGCGCAGAAATTCTTGCTCGTTGCCTCGGCGGTCAATCTGCCGTCGGGCGTGGGTCCCATGCGTCTTCCGAAAACGACGCAGTTCGTGATCGTGTCCGTACCGAGACGGAAAACGCCGCCGGAGGTGTTCTTCTTGCCCACTATCAGCTCTGCGCAGAACTTGTAAACATCGCTTGCGAGCCTGTCGGCCTCGGCGAAATGGTTGCCGAACTTTCTCCTGCTGAGGCGTATCATGCGGCGGAGCTTTTCATTTCCCTCCCAGTTGTTGAGAAGTATCCCGCGCAGCTCGGCAAAGCTGACGAGCTTTCTCTCGAAAACGAACTCCTTCACAGCAAGGAGCGAGTCAACAACGGTCGCAATGCCGCAGCATTTGATAGACGTGTTGTGATACTTTGTGCCTCTGTCGAAAATATCCCTGCCCTTTTCCATGCAGGAGGTAAGCGTGCCGGAATAGACGGGCGAGGGGTTGATGAGCATATGGTACTCATCCTGCTTGAGGATGTTGTCCTTCGTAAACTCGATTATATCGCCGAGGAGCGTATAAAAAGCTTTTTCGAATTCCTCATAGCTTTCAAAGTCGAGCGGAGTTGAGGAGAACATAGTATCCCCCGTGACCATATCGGTGCCGCCGTTCATGACGAGCTCTGCGGCCTTGGCCATGTTGAGCCAGGACGCGCCTATCATCGGCTCCTCCTTGCCCATGAGAATGGGCTCATAGCAGCCGAACGGGACAAACACCTGCGCCTCTTCGCGGGAAATGCCTATCTTTTCATAGCCCCTTATCGCCGTCTCAACGTTGATAAGGCAGAAGCTGCTGTTTCCGCGGCGGATAAGGTCAAGAATGCGCATTATGATGGTCTTCGGTGTCTTTTCGCTGACGCATACGTGTATCTTCGGGTTGTGGATGCCCATGCCGTCATACACGTCGAGCACGAGCCACGAAAGCTCGTTCGTTGCATCCTCGCCGTTTTCGTCAAGGCCGCAGATGGCAAAGGGCTGGTCGGCATATCTTCTCGCAGCCTGCAGGCGCATATAGAAGTAGCGCAGCATATCCTTTATCTCGTCGAGAGTGTACGTGCCGTTTGCAAGATCGTTTTTATAAAAGTCAATGTAGTTTACGTCAAATCTGCCGAGGCTTCTCGCGCGCTCAACGCCTATCTCCTCAACGTTCATGAAAATGAGCGTGAGCTCGATGGCTTCGTAGAAGTTCGCGGGGGGAGCGGAAATAATATTGCCGAGGCACCTTGTGAACTCCGGCACATCGTGCTTTTTTGACTCTTCGAGGAGCCGGTTCATGTATCTGATTATGGCCTCATAGGAGAGGATAACGGAGTCGTAGAAAAGCTTCTGCTCCTCGGAAAGCTCTCCCGCGGCGCTCTTCTTTGCCTTTTCATCCTTTGCGCGCTGAAGAAGCCCCGGCATACCCAGCTTGAGAAGGTTCGGCCATTCGGGCAGCGTGTGCCAGAAGTCCGCATCGGCGGTGCACACGCCCGTCTCCTCGGCGAGATTTCTTCTCGCGAAGTCCTCGGGCATCACACGGCTCAAAACCTCGCGGTGGAAGCGGTGATACATCTCCTTGGCAAAGATGTCCTGCCCCGCATAGTCTGAATAGTCTATGCCGAGGTTGAGCTTATCGCAGAACATCGAATGCTCATTAATCTCGATCTGCACGTTCCGAAGCAGAAAATCGAACGCCTTTGCGCGGAGGATAGGCATCGGCAGATCCGGATTTGCGTTTATATAGTCTCTCAGCGCGAGCTGCAGCTCATCGGCGGGAAGGCCGCTTTCGGGGATGTAATGCGGGCGCTGATATTCATATTCCACAAAGGGACGGTTTTCGTTAAAGGTTCCTTTCATGGGCGGTCACCTCAAAACAAAGATCTCATGTTATCAGCATACATAACAAAGCTCTCTGCGTAAATAGACATTGTGCGCATTATTTGTATTTTTCGCGCATCATTTTAGATATCGCCGTTTTTTGCGCGATTTTTTAATTTGTCTTATGCCGTGATTTCTTGTAGCATCACGTTTCCTCCTTGACTTGATTGTTTCAACTTATTATGATGGAAAAAAGTTCAGCGATAGAATTGTCTGATGCGCGGAGGATAGCCGTAATGGTCAAAAACGCTCCCGGTTCGGGTCGCCATCCGAACATCGATGTACAAATTTCACGCATCCATACTATCTACTTCGGCACGCAGACGGACTGGTCACGCCCCGAGATAATGCCGCGCTATGCAAACGGTCTTATCTACATTGTCGAGGGCAGCATCCGCTACGATTTTGAGGCCGGTTCTATCCTCACAAAAGCGGGTGACGTGCTTCTGTTCCCGAAGGATCTGCGCTATGCAGGCGTGAGCCTTTCCGCGAAGAACAGCTTTTACGTTATCGACTTTGAAACCGTGGATGAAAACGGGCTTGAAGGTTTTCCTCTCCCGCTCGTAATGCATCCGGAGGGCTCCGAGATACGCCGCACCTTTGAGCATATCATCGCGCTGTGGGACGGCCTTGAGCTTGACAGTCTGCTTGAATGCAGAGCGCAGATATATAAGCTCTTCGGAATGCTCCTTCGCGTAAGCGACAGCGGCGCATACCGCTCCGATATAGCGTTCGTCAACGGCGTTGTGTCCTACATCCGCGAAAACTATATGCACCCCGAGCTTTACATCGGCGAGATCGCCGAGCAGATGTGCATAAGCGAATCTCAGCTGCGCAGGCTGTTCCGCAAGGTAGTGCACCAGTCTCCGCTCGAATATCTTCTCAGCGTGCGCATCTCTCACGCGAAGGACCTTCTGCTGTACAGCAGAAAGCCGATCTCCGAGATAGCCGAGGAATGCGGCTTCACCTCATTTTACTATTTCTGCAGGGTGTTCAAGCGCCAGACCGGCCTTACCCCGTCGCAGTTCCGCAAGCTATGATATGCAAGGAGAAACACACATAACATGAAGAAGTTTTTTCAGAACCATTTTAGGTTTATGCTCCTCTTCTGGTTCAATCTCGGTGCTATAGTCTGCTTCGCCGTGATGAGAACGTTCAGATCTCTTTCTGTTTTGAATTATCCCAAGATTTTTATCGACAGACCGCTCTTCCATGTGGTGCTGCTGCTCATTATGCTCGTCCCCGTAGTGGCATGCCTCCTCGGCACGGTGCTTTCGGATAACGCCAAGACTCCCGAGGGTGCAAAGCTTATCGCAACGGTTTTCGGCCTAATCGTCACAGTGGGCATGATAGTGGGCGCATTTGCAAACTATATTGAAAGCATTTCCATCCCCATCCGTTCCGAAACGCAGAGCAAAGATTATTATATGGAGTTTGACGAAACGGTCTCCAAGTGCTGGATCGAGCCGATATCCGCTGTTTTTCCTGCCGAGATACCCGAGAACGCGCAGGATATCGAATATCATTATATTTTCCGCAACACCTTCTCCGTTGAGCTTTCGTACACGCTCCCGGAAGCAGAGTATGAGCAGGAGGCCGAGCGTCTGCGTACCGAATTCAATATGCAGGGAAGCGAGCTTTCGCTTTCCGATATAATTGAAATAGAAGATTCCGGCATGCTCAGATATGATATCTCCGTATCCGTCTCGGATGAGACCTGCCGCGTGAGCTACTTCGTGGAGGGCTCGTCCGCAGAGGAGCTTGAATAAGGAGACACCGCAATGTTTAAAAGCCTCACAAATGAGCTTGAGAGCTTCCGTGCGCTCGATATTCCCGCGCTTGACTGTATAGTCTATCATCGCGGTGAATGTGTCTACCGCCATTTCTCAGGCTGTTCCGATTACGAAAACTCCGTTCCTCTCACCGGGAACGAGCGATACAACATATATTCCAGCACCAAGCACATCACCGCCACCGCGATGATGCAGCTCTATGAGAAGGGCGAATTCAAGCTTGACGATCCGCTCTATCTCTATCTGCCCGAGTTCGAGCACATGAGCGTTCAGACCGACAATGGGATCATCCCTGCAAAAAAGCAGATAACCATCCGCCATCTGCTCACGATGACCTCCGGCTATTCCTACGATACGCGCTCTCCGCTTATCGATCAATGCCGCAGGGAAACCGGCGGCCGCTGTCAGACGCGCGAGCTTATGCCTTACCTTGCGCAGATGCCGCTTTTATTTGAGCCGGGTGATCGCTTTAATTACGGTTTAAGCCATGATATAATAGGCGCAGTCATCGAGGTCATCTCTGGCATGACGCTCGGCGAATATGTAAAGAAAAACATCTTTTACCCTCTCGGCATGGCTCACTCCACATATTCTCTCCCCGATCAGGAGCTTGACTCTGTAGTGGCGCACTACAGATGGGACGAGGCCGAAAACAGGCTCATTGCCGTTCCCAAGACTGCGCCGCACCGGCACGGTTACGCATACGAGAGCGGCGGGGCGGGCTGTGTCACGACAGTTGAGGATTACATCAAGTTTCTTGAGGCGATCCGCATAGGCGATGTCATACTGAAAAAAGAGACTGTAGACCTTATGGCAACGAATCAGCTCAACGACCGTCAGCTTGAAAGCTGCTATGCCACAACACCGTTCTTGGCCAAATACGGCTACGGTTACGGTCTCGGAATCCGCTGTCCGCGCGAAGGCACGGGCCTTACCGATTTCGGCTGGGAGGGCGCTGCGGGGGCATTCCCGGCAGTTGACCCCGCGCACGAGATGACCCTTTTCTATGTTCAGCATGTTCTGCAGGCAAAGACCGTTTATAAAAAGCTCGACCTGCTGCCCATCACTCAGAAAATAATTGAAAAATTATGATAAAAACGGCCGAAATGCTCGGCAAGATTCAGGAGGAACCAATAATGAAAAAGCGCGTTCTCGAAAAGTATGAAAACAACCCCGTCGTCACCCCTGCAATGATGCCCCGGGAGGTGCTCTACACCTTCAATCCCGGCGCCATCAAGTTCAACGGCAAGTACATCCTCGTCATGGACACCACCACTCTTGATGATATTCACAGACTTTGGATCGCCCGCAGCGATGACGGCATTCACTTCGTTCCCGATCCCGAGCCCCTGCCGATGCCTCCCGTAGACCCCTACCATCCCGAGACCTGCACCTACGATCCCCGCATCACCAAGATTGGCGACGATTATTACCTCATGTACGCAAGCGACCTCTCCCAGAACAACGTCCGCATCGGCCTGATGAAGACCCGCGATTTTGAGAGCTTTGAGAGAGTCTGCACCGCTTCCGAGCTCGGCAACCGCAACGGCGCTCTGTTCCCCGAAAAGATCGACGGTCTTTACGCCCGCTTCGACCGTCCCTTCGGCAATGAGCTCGAGCCCTGCTCCATGTGGATGAGCTACTCCCCCGACCTCATTTTCTGGGGCAAGAGCAGACCTGTCACCTACCACGGCAAGCCATTCATGGATGGCTTCAAAATGGGCGCAGGCGCAGTTCCCATCCGCACCGAAAAGGGCTGGCTCGAGATCTACCACACCGTTTCCACCACCTGCAACGGCTTCATCTACCGCCTCAAGGCAATGCTTCTCGATATCAATGACCCCTCCGTTATCATCGGCTACACGAAGGACTTCATTCTTTGGCCCGAGCACGAGTACGAAAACCGCGGCCGCGTCAACAACGTTGTCTTCACCTGCAACGCCATCCCCGAGGATGACGGCACTCTCCGGATCTACTACGGCGCTGCTGACACCAATATCGGCCTCGCAACCGGCAATATCAACGAGCTCATTGAGCTTTGCCTTGCAAATCAGTAATTAAAATTATAAAATATAGCCTGAAAGGGCGGCAGAGCTGCTCTGCCGCCCTACCTTTTATTTAAACGAGGTACTATGAAAATGAACGACATCGCTCGAAGCAGATATGAAATATGGAAAAGCCGCGTGTCCGATAGGGAGCTTTTCTCTTTGCTCGATACGCTTTCCGACACCGAGATAGAGGACGCTTTCACAAGCGAGCTTGCCTTCGGTACGGGCGGCCTTCGCGGCACTATCGGCGTCGGCACAAACCGCATGAACATCTATATGGTACGCAAGGCAACTCAGGGCCTTGCAGACTATCTCAATTCGTCCGATCTTCCCAAGTCTGCGGCAATAGCTTATGACAGCCGCATCAAGAGCGATGTTTTCGCCGCGGAAGCCGCATCCGTTCTCGCGGCAAACGGCATAAGCGTTCATATCTATCCCCGCCTTGAGCCGACTCCCGCTCTCTCCTGGGCTGTGAGATATTTCAGCTGCGGCGCAGGCATATGCATCACGGCAAGCCACAACCCCGCCGCATATAACGGCTACAAGGTCTACGGGCCTGACGGCTGCCAGATAACCAACGAGGCCGCCGATGCCATCACCCGCTTTATCGGCGCTGTCGACTGCTTTGACGGCGTACACACTCTTGCTCTCGATGAGGCTGTCGGCAAAGGACTCGTCAAGTATAACAGCGACAGCGTTTTAAGCGAGTTTATTGACGCGGTGCTGAAAAACAGCGTTATTACCGGCAAGTGCGATAACCTCAAGCTCGTCTACACCCCTCTTTGCGGAAGCGGCCTTGAGCCCGTCCGCATGCTTCTGGAGCGCATCGGTGTTTCCGATGTCACCGTTGTTCCCGCGCAGGAAAAGCCCGACGGGAGCTTCCCGACCTGTCCGTACCCCAATCCCGAAATACAAGAGGCCATGATGGAGGGTCTCAAGCTGTGTGATAAGGTTCAGCCCGACCTCCTCATCGGCACCGACCCCGACTGCGACCGATGCGGCATCGCCGTTCGCGCGGATGACGGCTCGTACAAGCTTATCACCGGCAACGAGCTCGGCCTCATTATGCTTGATTTCATCTGCAGGGAGCGCATCGCAAGCGGCACCATGCCCGCTTCTCCCGTTGCGGTTA
Source organism: Clostridiales bacterium UBA1777 (assembly GCA_002315275.1). Classification (GTDB taxonomy): domain Bacteria; phylum Bacillota; class Clostridia; order Oscillospirales; family Oscillospiraceae; genus Limivicinus. Next base: position 5,620 of record DCGN01000105.1, on the reverse strand, counting down.
CAACTATAGTTTCCACCGACATGGCTGATGCCGTCGCAGAGCATTACGGCGTTGAGCTTCGCCGCACGCTTACCGGCTTCAAGTACATCGGCGATCAGATCGGTCTTCTTGAAAAAGGCGGCGAGGCCGGGAGATTCATCTTCGGCTTTGAGGAGAGCTACGGCTATCTATCCGGCAGCCATGTGCGCGACAAGGACGCCGTCAACGCCGTTATGCTCGTCTGCCAGGCGGCAAGCTATTACAAGAAGCGGGGCAAGTCTCTTCTGAACGTGCTCAATGCGCTGTACGCCGAGTACGGCTTTTACAAAAACGGTCTTGCCGTGTTCTCCTTCCCAGGAGAGGCCGGCATGCGCACGATGAAGGCGCTGATGGACAAGCTCCGCACCGAGCCGCCGAAGTCCGTCGCGGGAAAAGCCGTTATCTCCGTTGCCGATTATAAAGGCGGCAGCACCGGCCTTCCCTCTGCCGACGTGCTCGAGTTTGCGCTCGAGGGCAAGGCAAAGGTCATGGTGCGCCCGTCCGGCACAGAGCCCAAGCTGAAAATGTATCTCTCCGTCCGCGGCGGAACCGAAAGCGATGCCGACGGCATACTCAAGGCACTTATGTCCGCCTGCGGAGAGCTGACGAAAATATAAAGGAGCTTCACAAAATGCCCATTCTGAAATTAAAGCCCGCCTGCAAGGATTACCTTTGGGGCGGCCGCAGGCTTATAGATGAGTTCGGCAAGCAGACCGATAAGGACCGCATGGCCGAGAGCTGGGAGCTTTCCTGCCATCCCGACGGCCTTTCCGTCATTGACGGCGGAGAGTTTGACGGAATGACGCTCGTCGACTACATTGAAAAAAACGGCCGCCGCGTTCTCGGCAGCAACTGCCAGATATTCTCCGATTTTCCGATCCTTATCAAGCTTATCGACGCGCAGGGCAATCTCTCCGTTCAGGTGCATCCGAACAACATCGACGCGCTCGAGCACGAGCATCAGTACGGCAAGACCGAGATGTGGTACGTTATCGATGCCGAGCCCGACGCATATCTCTACTACGGCTTTGACCACGAAATATCCGAAGATGAGTTCCGCGCCCGCATCGAAAACGGCACTCTCACCGATGTGCTCAACAAGGTCCCTGTTAAGAAGGGCGATATGTTTTTTATCCCCGCAGGGACGATCCACGCAATATGCAAGGGCATCCTCATAGCCGAGGTACAGCAGAGCTCCAACGTCACCTACCGTGTATTTGACTATAACCGTGTCGGCGCTGACGGCAAGCCCAGACAGCTTCACATTCCGCAGGCTATCCGCGTAACGCTGCTCACGCCTCCCAAGACAGACTATAACTTCGGCGGGCATCTCGTAAGATGCGCGTACTTCACGGCTGACTCCAAAACTGCCCCGTGGTCAGACCTCTGCGGAGACGAGTCCTTCGTCTCTATTCTCGTTCTTGAGGGAGAGGGAACAGTCAAGTGCGGCAGTGAAGAGCTCGTTTGCAAAAAGGGCGACAGTATATTTCTTCCCGCATTCTCCGGCAAATACGAGGTAACCGGCTCCGTCCGCGCTCTCGTTTCGAGCGTAGGCACGATATAAATCATTCAGGAGGGCTCCATGAACAAGCTGTTTTCGTTTGAATCACCTATAATTACCACGCTCACGCTGGTAGCTGACCTCGCAATAATCAGCTTCATGTGGATCCTGTTCTGCCTGCCCGTATTCACCATCGGCGCATCGACTACCGCTATGTACAGAGTTGCGCTCAACTTAGCTGATGACAAAGGCGGCCCGACGGTCGGCCAGTTCTGGGCGGCGTTCAAGAGCAATTTCAAATCCGGCACGCTCCTTTTTCTCGCTTCGTTCCCCATATATCTGATAATCGCCTTTGATATATGGATGCTCTCCGCCGCGAAGGCCACAGGCATTATGGCCTTTGCCTGCGTCATGTCCGCGCTCGTGCTCGGCTTCATCGGAGCATACATCTTCCCCCTCAATGCCCAGTTTGATAACTCCGTTAAGAACACGCTGAAAAACGCCTTCGCTTTTTCAATGACGCATCCGCTTACGTCTGTCCTCGTGCTGTTTATCGACCTCATCCCCGTGCTGATACTCGTCCTCCTGCCCGATCTTTTCTGGTTCTCCGCGCTGATATGGCCCTTCTTCGGCTTCGGTGCCATCGCAAGGCTGAACACGACGCTCTTCCGCAGGGTATTCAGGAAGTATATTTCCGATGAGCCCAAAGAAGATTGAATAGCGCTGTCCCGCGGATAATGAACGATCAGGAGATAAGTAATGAGAAGAATTAAGATAGCGCATTTCGGCATAGCCCACGATCACAGCTCGAACACGATGGCCGCGCTGCTTGACCGCCCCGATCTCTTCGAGGTAGTCGGCATTTGCGAGCCTGATGAACAGATGCGCAGAGAATTTGACCATTTCCCCGTTTATAACGGTCTTCGCTGGATGAGCGAGGACGAGCTTCTCTCGAGAGACGACATCGAGGCCGTTGTGTGCGAGGGGCACGAGCTTCGCAGCGTATCCGATGCGCAGAAGTGCATCGATGCAGGTAAGTTCGTCCATCTCGACAAGCCCGGCGGAACAGACCTTGCGGCGTTCGGCCGTCTCCTCGACAGCGCCGATGAAAAGGGTCTCACCGTGCAGATGGGCTATATGTACAGATATAACCCCGCAATGGTGTACGTCCGTAATGCCGTGCAGAGCGGCAAGCTCGGCACGGTAACCTCCATAGACACCTCCTTCAGCGTTCAGTATGACGCGAAGAAGAAAAAGTGGCTCAAGCAGTTTGACGGCGGCATGATGTTCTTCCTCGGCTGCCACAGCATTGATATGATAATGCAGCTGCTCGGCACACCCGACGGCATCGAGAGCTTCAACTGCTCAACCGGCTTTGAGGATGACGGCTCGCTCGACAACTGCTTTGCGCTTTTCAAATACCCCGGGTGCGCCTGCACCGTAAGAGCGAGCGGCGTAGAGCCGAACGGCTACGGCGAGAGACAGCTCAAGGTGGTCGGCACGCTCGGTGCAATTAAGGTCCAGCCGCTCGAGCAGCCCACCATCGTGCGCGAAACATTTTATAAGGACGGCCTCGCAAATCCGTATAAGGAATACAGCCAAAGCGCGTTCCCCGGCTATCTCAGGAGCCGCTACGATGACATGATGGCCGAGTTCGCCGCAACAGTCCGCGGAGAGATCAAAAATCCGTGGTCAAAGGAATATGAATACGCCGTTCAGAAGGCGGTTCTGGAGGCGAGCAGATAATGGCGATCGAGCTTTGGAATGCAGACCTGCATCTGCACACTAATCTCTCCCTCTGCGCGCCGAGAGATACAACTGTCCACACCTTTCTCGATAACTGCAAGGGCGAGGGGCTCGATACTATCGGCATCTCGAACCACATATATCTTCCGGAGCTGCTCAGATCAAACGGTCAGCCGGAAGCAAACGGCACGGAACGCGCGCTGAAGCTTCTCCCCGAGATCAAGGAGCTTCGCAAGATGTCCGATGTGAAGCTCCTGTTCGGCTGCGAGGGCGAGACCTTCCGCGATCAGGGTATCTCTCTCCCCCTTGAGGACGGCAGATACTTTGACTATGTTCTCCTTGCTCCGAGCCACATCAACAATTTCCCCGCATTTTATGCAAAGTACGATATAACCTCCCCCGACAGCCTGCGCGACATCATCCTCGAGCGCTTTCTTTTCGCCTGCTCGCTCGATTACGGTGTGCCCACCGCGATATGCCATCCGCTCTACCCGATAATCAGCGGTTGCGAGGAGGCCGTCGTGAACGGCATATCCGACAGCGTGCTTGCCGACTGCTTCACGACAGCGGTCAAATGCGGCAAGGCCATAGAGATTCACGCCTGCCTCTACAGAGAGACAACCACACTTGACAGCGAGGGCCTCTCGCCCACATATCTGCGTGTTCTCTCCGCCGCGAAGGCCTGCGGCTGCAAATTCTACTTCGGCTCGGATGCGCACCGCACGTCCTCCTTCATCGGAAAGCACGCGCTTCTTCACCGCGCCGCAGAGCGTGTCGGCATAACGAAGGCCGACATGTGGGATATGACATGAAAAACACCCGCTTCATTCCGAACTCCGAAATGAAGCGGGCGATTTTTTCTTTGTTGGTATCAGAGCATCCCGATCGAGCGCAGGATGACCGCGAAGACAAACAGCGTCAGCATTGAAAGCGCGCTCGACCAGATGACGAGTTGGCTTGCATACTGATCGTCGCTTCCTAGCTCCTGCACGAGAAGCACGCTCGAAACGGCTATAGGCGAAGCGAGGAACGCAAGCAGCATCGGCATTTCGACGACAGTGAGGCCGAGGAAGTCCTTTATCAGCAATCCGATAACGATCGCGAGGCCGGGGATAAGCACGAGTCTGAGAAATACGCCGAGGCCTATCTGCAGCAGGAGCTTGCCCGTGAGGCGGAAGTCAAACTGTGCGCCGAGGCAGATGAGCATTACCGGCGATGCAACGGCGGATAGCGAGGATATCACCTTATAGACAGACGGGAGCTGATTTTTCAGCGAGAACACGGCAGCACCGTCCACCACGGGGATAAGCTGCCTTATACCGACAGCGGCGAGACCCGCAAGGACGCCGACCGTTAGAGGGTTCGTGAACACCGCCTTCATCACCGAGCCGAACGTGGTCTTCTTACCCTCAACATGATTATAGGCCTCAAGAATGATGACCGCGCTTATATTGAAAAGCGGGATGCCAATACTCATAACGAGCGACATGATCGGCGCGGCGGCCTCACCGCCGAGAGCGACCGCGAGCGGCAGGCCGAGAATCGCCTGATTCGAGCGGAAGGAAGCGAGCACGAGCACGCCCTTCTGCCTAGGGTCGCGGATAAACACCTTCGCGAGAAGCATACCGACAGCTATGGCGATCGGCACCCATATTATCGCATAGATCACCACGCGCCAGTTGACGGCGCTGAGCGCCTCTATCTGATATACGTTATAGAAAAGCTGCACGGGCAGCAGGATGCGGTAGCAGAAGCCGCTCATTCTGTTGAAAAACTTCAGATCCCATTTGCCGACTCTGATGAGCACGAAGCCCAGAGAAATCGTCAGCAATATAGGCATTACCGCGTGAAAGGCGTAAGAAATGGTCTCCATTAAGGAAGCTCCTTTATATTAAAAGATCAGTATCCGCCGGCAACAACGCTGTCAAGTCCGCCGTCGATCACGAGGCCGGAGCCGGTCGCATTGCCGGACGCATCGGTCGAGAAGAAGTATATCGCATTCGCTATCTCGCTTGCCTGAGAAACACGGCCGAGAGGCACAACGCTTGCCTTTCTTGCGGCCTTTTCGGGGTCGGCATCATAGCGTGTCGTCCAGATGGGGCCGGGCATGATGCAGTTGACGCGGATGCCATACGGCGCAAAATCAAGCGCAAGGCCCTTTGTCATAGAGCGGATAGCACCCTTTGATGCAACGTACGCGCTTCTGTGCGGAATAGCGTCTCTGCAGTTTATGGAGCCGATAAACACGACCGTTCCCGGCTTTTTTGCCTCTATCAAGCGCAGCGCCGCCGCTCTTGCCGGTGCAAAATAACCGATAACATTCGTCGTGACAACGTTCGTCCACGTCTTGATATC
>DCGN01000138.1:6648-11416 GCA_002315275.1 Clostridiales bacterium UBA1777 | reverse complement strand
GTCAGGCGGATGCGGATGCCGCGGCTGCCGATAACGCTCTTTCAACGCTTGAGGCCGCTAAGGCAAGCGAGGATGCCGCAAAGCAGGCGGTAGCCGATGCCAACGCGGGTGCAAGTGCTGCCGAAGCAAAGCTCGCGGAGGCAACGGCCGCTCAGAGGACCGCGCAGAATTGGCTTGATACCGTTAAGGCAACCGTGAGCAAGGATACGTCTGTCAAAGCAACCGTCACAGATGAGGATATCGCCGAAGCGCAAACGATCATCGCCAATATTAAAACGGACATAGTTAACTCCTCCGTTTCCGAAGAGGAATCTTCGGTTGACCAAAACGATATTCTCAGCGCTCTGTATGACGGAAAGGCAAGCAGCGACAGAGAAAAGCTTGATTCCACAGTTGAAAGTCTCCTCGCCGAGCCCACGATAAGAACTCTCTCCGGCTCTAAGGCCACTTATTCAGATGTGCTCAAGTCGGCAAAGGATTTCTATAATAACAGGATCGAAAAGGCAAACGATGAAAGATCCGGAGGGAACACCGTTGCGCTGGCACTTATCGTGTGCGCGGTGCTTGAGCTCATTGCGGCCGGTATAACGCTTATTTCCAAGAAGAGCATCGTGACGATAATCCTCGCGGGCGTTGCTCTTGCGGCCTCTGTTATTGGCCTGATGCTGTATCTGTCGAAGGGATTAAGCAATGCGCTTGAGCTGATAGCGTTCTTCGTATCGTTCCTTGTGTGTGTTGCTGCGGCGATCCTGATACTTGAAAGGGCAAAGGCTCCCGTGCCTGCGGAGGCTGCTCCCGCAACGGAGGAAGCTCCCGCTCCCGAGGTTGCTCCCGCCGAAGCGGCTGCCGAAGTAACGGCAGAGACGCCTGCCGAGGATAAGTAAAAATCCGATAATCAAAATGACAGCGCCCCGGTTTTTCACGGGGCGCTGTTTTGCGTACATCTTAAAACGGCCATGTCGAAAGCCATGTGAAATGCTGCTGTGCGTAGGTGTTGTCAACGATCGCTCCCTTCAGCGCAGGCAGGAAGAGAATAAATACCGCGGTGCAGAGCGCCGTAAGCCCGAAGGAATACAGCCTCCAATTCTTCCGTCCGCTTCGCATTGCATCAAAAACGTACCCGAGCGACAGCACGAGGAACACGGAGCAGGGGAAATAATGGTATTCAAACGTCGTCCTTGTGATAAACATCCACGGCACGAGCTGGGCGAGATAGGCTGTGAGGATAAACGCGGCTTTTCTGTCATGCCTGAATATTGCGCGGTAGCCGAGCACGAACAGGCTCAGAAGCCCTGCCCAGCACAGCACGGGATTGACCCACGCACCGAAGCTTGAATGCGTTCCGTCGGTACCGTAGTTGAGATAATAGAGTATCGGGCGTATATCGAATATCCATTGATACCATCTTGAGGAGTACGGGTGCGTCGCATGGACACCGCTGTGATACGAGAACATGAAGGTCTGATTGTCGATGACGATATCGGCATATTCCTTCGTAAACAGCATCCCAATGCCGCTCATGCCTCTCGCAATGCCGTATGGGTAGTACGAGCAGTAATATATCGCGCAGGGTAGAATTACAAAAAAGACGATGCAGAAAAGCGAGTTTTTTACGAATTCGGGGAAGAGCTTTGCCTTTTTTTCGGATACTGCTCTGATGATCCAATGCACCGCCCATATAACGCCGAGCCCCGCGCCCGCGTAAACGCATGTCCACTTGCAGGCGCACCCCAATCCGAAGCATATGCCCGACAGACCGAGCGGAAGCTTCTTCTCCGAGGTGAGATACTCATACATAAATAGGTACATCAGAAGCGTGAAAAACGTGCCGTATGTGTCGATCGTGGCTATCCGCGTCTGCACGAGGTGCATAAAGTCTGCCGCGAGGATGACAGAGCAGCAGACGGGGATAGTCCTGCCGCCGAAGAGCCGTTTTGAAAACGCGTATATGACTGGTATCATCAGCACGCCGAAGAGCGTCCCCATAAAGCGCCACCCGAAGGGAACGAGCCCGAATATTGCTATGCCTATCGAGATTATCAGCTTGCCGAGCGGGGGATGGGATATCTCATACGGCCATGTGCCGTTCATGTACTCGTAGGCTGTCCTTGCATGGTAGATCTCGTCAAAATAAGAGGAGTTCATGAAGTGCTGTGCCTCTGGGACAAGCTCCTGCTCATCCGTGAGAGCACACTTCTGCGTGCCGATAAGCGCGCCGGAATCGTCAAACAGCGCTATCTCCGATAAGGTCACGTGTCCGTAGCCCGTTACGCGCAGATATTTTGCTTCGATATCGGGCATCATCGACAGATCGACCGTCTCCCATTTAAGCACGCTTATATAGCTCTGCTCGTAGGACGCGGCGCTCAGCCATATGCTTCCGTCCGCCGAGATCTCAAACGTGTAGCTTCCGACGTCTGTGCCGCAGAACAGCATCGCGGAGGATATGTGCGTCTGCTCGCTGAGAGTGACGATCTCGCTGTCGCTGTTGAAGGTACGCGAGGTCTGCGGGGCCTCGGTATCGCCGAGCCCGGTAAACGCGACCGACGAGTACAGCACGCACACGGTCAATATGACGAGCACGTCCCGCCTGCCGAGGTGCCTTTCGCCGCCATCCGACAGCTGAAGCTCCTTCAGCTCGGGAAGCCCGGTATAGAAGATCAGAATAAGCAGCGCGCAAGCCGCCGCCAAAGCTGTCGCCATAGTATTCCTCCGAAATAACAGAGAGTGGACCCGGCCGAATAATGTGTTCAGCGTATGAGCGCGTGCAGCTCCTTCACGCTCGGAAGCACATAGTCGGGCTTGCGCTCGGCCTCGTTGACCATCTCTTCGTCTGTCTCGCCCGACAGCACAAGCACGGAAACTGCTCCTGCATTCTGAGCAACTGCGATATCGGTGTAAAGTCTGTCGCCGACACAGCAGATCTTCTCATTCGGAATTCCGGTCTGATTGGATATTATGTCAACCATGTTGCGGTTCGGCTTGCCGATATACGTGGGCTCAACGCCTGAGGCTGCTGTGAGCAGGGCGCAGATGCTGCCGCAGTCGGGGAGGACCTGCCCTGCGGGCATCGGGCAAACCCAGTCGGGATTTGCGGCAATAAAGGCCGCGCCCGCTCTGAGAAAGCGCACGGCGTAGTTGAGCTTTTCGTATACGAGCTCCGTGTCAAAGCCCACAACAACAACGTCAGCCTTTTCCTCGCCGTCCCACAGCCTCACGCCGTAGCTTAATAGCTCGCGGCGGAATGCCTGCGTGCCCACGAGATAGACGACTGCGCCGGGATGGTTTTTGTTGAGATACAGCCCAGTTGCCATTCCCGATGTGAACACGTTCTCGCGCTCACACGGAAAACCGAGGCGCTTGAGGCGCTGTATATAATCCTCTCCGGCGCGGGAGGAGTTGTTCGTGAGATATATGTATTTTCTGCCCATGTTCGGGAAATCGAACATCATTTCGCGCGCGCCCTCGTATACCTCATCGCCGAGGTAGAGCGTTCCGTCCATATCGAAGAGAAACAGCTCGCACCCGCGCAGCTTATCGTAATTCATATATTGCAGATCCTTCCGTTTTTATTCTTCCTTAGACCAGAACTGTGCGCACTTTACGGCTCTGTGCCAGCCCTTTATGAGCTTTGCGCGGCGCTCATCCTCCATATCGGGAGAGAATACACGCTCAACAGCCCAGTTGCTCTTGACATCGTCAAGATCCTTCCAGTAGCCGACGGCAAGTCCTGCGAGGTATGCCGCGCCGAGCGCCGTCGTCTCAATGCAGGTGGGGCGGTATACTGTTGCCTCGAGAATGTCGCTCTGGAACTGCATGAGGAAGCCGTTTGCTGATGCGCCGCCGTCGACCTTCAGCGAGGTCACCTTGATGCCGGCATCCTGCTCCATTGCCTTGCATACGTCATATGTCTGGTATGCCATGGATTCAACCGTGGCTCTCACGAGATGCGCCCTTGTGAAGCCTCTCGTCATGCCTACGATAACGCCGCGGGCGTTCTGATCCCAATACGGTGCGCCGAGCCCGGTAAACGCGGGCACAACGTAAGCGTCAGCCGTGTCGGGAACGGCCTCGCAGTATTTCTGAGACTCGGGAGCGGTATCGATAACGCGCAGCCCGTCACGCAGCCACTGGTTTGCAGCGCCGGCGATGAAAACGCTGCCCTCAAGCGCGTAGTTCACCTTGCCGATGCTTGCAGCAATAGTGGTAACCAGACCGTTTTCCGATCTGACGGCCTTGTCACCCGTGTTCATAAGCATGAAGCAGCCGGTGCCGTAGGTGTTTTTCATCTCGCCGGGCTCGAAGCAGCACTGGCCGAACAGCGCGCACTGCTGGTCACCGGCAGCACCGGAGATGGGGATCTCGCCGCCGTAGAGAGAGGGCTCGGACATACCGTAGACCTCGCTCGAGGAACGTACCTCCGGGAGCATGCACTTTGGAACGTTGAGAAGGGCGAGAAGCTCGTCATCCCAACAGAGCTTGTGAATATCAAACAGCATCGTGCGGCTCGCGTTTGTATAGTCCGTCACGTGGACCTTGCCGCCCGTTAGGTTCCATATGAGCCATGTGTCTATCGTGCCGAAGAGAAGCTCTCCGTTTTCGGCCTTCCCGCGTGCACCGGGAACGGTGTCGAGCAGCCATTTGATCTTGCTTCCGGAGAAATAGGCGTCGGGAACGAGCCCAGTCTTCGCTCTTATCATGTCGCCATTGCCTGCCTTGACGAGCTCGTCTATTATGGGCGCTGTCCTGCGGCACTGCCATACGATCG
>DCGN01000138.1:6093-6466 GCA_002315275.1 Clostridiales bacterium UBA1777 | reverse complement strand
GGCTGAGGAAATATCTGGCGGAATTCCTTCTGCGATGAGGCGCAGATGTTGCCTGCTCTGTCAAAGAGAATGCAGCGGCTGCTCGTTGTGCCCTGGTCAAGTGCCATAATGTATTTCATACTTTTGCCCTCCGTGTTATATGTTTAAATTTTTATCTGTATTCAGGCTCGGGCAGGGTGTAGTCCGTGAGCACCTTGCCGAGAAAAAGGCAGCTGTCGATCTCGCTTTTAGGGACGGATACCTTCTCGCCTGCACGCGCCGGGTTTGACGGAAGAAGGTGGAGCGTGCCGAAATAATCGATGCACCATTGACGCACGTACGCCTTGCCCTTGTAGTAGAACAGACCCGCCTGCATCTCATCGGGCATGCTGTT